>NZ_DFTP01000089.1:13379-24457 GCF_002381585.1 Marinimicrobium sp. UBA4209 | reverse complement strand
CATTACCGCCAGCGCAGTATGCTCAAGCGTTCGGTGTTGCCGGAAGACATCGCCGAGGCCGCCTACTTCTTCGCGGCGGATCTGTCGGCCAAGTCCACCGGCAATATTATCAACGTCGATGCCGGTCACGCGCCGTCCTTTACCCGATAACCCGAGCCAGCAGGAAAATAATCATGAAATACGCCATTCAGCCTGACGTCGTCTCGGCGCACAACGACAAACTGGCCTCCAATCTCAACCGGGATTTCGAGGTTCTGGGGGAGCAGCTCTCCCGCAAGGGAGTTGATATCAACGCCCTGACCGAAAAAGCGCAGGCCTTCGACATCGCCGTGCCCTCCTGGGGCACCGGCACCGGCGGCACCCGCTTTGCCCGCTTTCCCGGCGTCGGTGAACCGCGAAACATTTTCGAGAAGGTGGAAGACTGCGCGGTCATCCATCAGCTCTCGGGTTGTGCCAGCGCCATTTCGCCCCACTTTCCCTGGGACGTGGTGGATGACTTCAGTGAACTGAAAGCCCACTCCGACAGCTACGGCCTGAGCTGGAGTTCAGTGAACTCCAATACCTTCCAGGATCAGCCGGACCAGGCGCAGTCCTACAAGTACGGCAGCCTCACTCATACCAGTGCGGCGGTACGCGAGCAGGCCGTCGCCCACAACATCCAGGTGATTGAGTGGGGTAAAAAGCTAGGCTCCGACACCCTGACGGTCTGGGTCGGCGATGGCTCAAACCATCCGGGCCAACAACACTTCCAGCGCGCGTTTGAGCGCTACCTGGACAGCGCCAAGGCCATTTACGCTGCCCTGCCCGGTGACTGGGAAATGCACCTGGAACACAAGATGTTCGAGCCGGCCTTCTACTCTACAGTCATTCAGGACTGGGGCAGCAACATCCTGGCGGCCATGGAAACCGGCGAGCGGTGCAAGTCTCTGGTGGACCTGGGCCATCACGCACCCAACGTCAACATCGAGATGATCGTCTCGCGCCTGATTCAGTTCAAGAAGCTGGGCGGCTTCCACTTCAACGACAGCAAGTACGGCGATGATGATCTGGACAGCGGCTCCATTCATCCCTACCAGCAGTTCCTGATATTCAACGAACTGGTGGATGCCGAGCACCGCAAACAGCCCGGTTTTTCACCGGCCTATATGCTCGATCAATCGCACAATGTCACCGACCCGATCGAAAGTCTGATCAATTCCGCGATTGAGGTGCAGCGCTCTTACATTAAGGCCCTGCTGGTTGACCGCACAGCACTGGAAGGTTACCAGCAGGACAATGATGCCCTGATGGCGAGCAACACACTGAAAGAAGCGTTCAACGTCGACGTGTCTCCGATCCTGGCCATGGCCCGTTTCCGGAAAAACGCTGCGATCAATCCGCTCGCCACCTACCGGGCCTCCCAGTACCGCGAGCAGGCGGCGGTGGCTCGCCCTGATACCGGTGGCAGCCGTTCCGGTATTGTGTAGTGCATTGGGTGCCGGCTTCAATGTGTCGGTCGGCACCGTTTTTACCCTTCCCGGTCGCTGTGAATCAGACGGATAATTATGTCGAATAACCAGTCATCACAAGGCCCTCATGTCGGCCTGTTTATTACCTGCCCGGTGGACCTGATACGGCCCAGCATCGGCTTTGCGACCGTAAAGCTGTTGGAGCAGGCCGGTTGCACCGTCAGCGTGCCGGAACAGAGCTGCTGCGGACAGGTCGCGTTCAACAACGGGCTTCCCGACGAGACCCGCGCATTGGCCTGGAACATTGTGCAGAGTTTCAAAGACTTTGATTACGTCGTTGCGCCCTCCGGCTCCTGCGGTGGCATGATCAGGGAGCACTACCCCGAACTGTTCGCCGGGGATCCCCGAAGTGCCGAAGTCGAGGCCTTCTGCCGCAAGGTATTTGAGCTGACCAGTTTTCTCACGGATGTGCTGGACTACACCCCGGACACACCCAACATCGATTTGAGCTCACAGAAAGTGACCTATCACGATAGCTGCGCGGGCCTGCGCGAGCTGGGCATCAAGCAGCAGCCGCGTCGCCTGTTGAAGCAGTGCTCAGGGGTCGAGGTGACCGAGATGGCCGACACCGATGTCTGCTGCGGCTTTGGCGGCACCTTCTGCGTCAAGTACTCGGATGTCTCCAACCGCATGGTCGGCGACAAAACCCGAAACATTCAACAATCCGGCGCCTCCATGGTACTGGGCGGGGATCTGTCCTGCCTATTGAATATTGCCGGCAAGCTGCAACGGGATGCCGACCCGGCCTCCGGCAATTCTGTGGTTCAGGTGCGTCATATTGCCGAAGTGCTGGCGGGTGATCTCGCCGCGCCCGCTATCGGCGAAGCCGCCGCCGACTCCGGGGAAACATCATGAGCGGCGTCCAGATACAGGAACCGGACTTCATCGCCCGCTCCCGGGGCGCCCTGGATGATGACAACCTGCAGCAGGCCCTGGAAAAGGCCGGCTCAGGCTTTGTGCACAAACGCCAGGCGGCGATCGAGCGCGTACCCAACTTCGAGGCCATGCGCGATCGCGCCCTGCGCGCACGCCAGCGTGCGCTGAAAAATCTGGATATTTACCTGCTGCACTTTGAAAAGAAAGTGCAGGACGCCGGCGGACAGGTCCATTGGGTCGAAACCCCCGAACAGATGCGCGAGACCGTCGTCGGACTGTGTCGTCAGTACGAGGCCAAAACTGTCACCAAGGGCAAGTCCATGGTGGGCGAAGAGGTCGAGCTGAATGAGGCGCTCGAAGAGGCGGGCATCGAACCTCAGGAAACCGACCTGGGCGAATATGTCATCCAACTGGCACATGAACGCCCCAGCCACATCGTCGCCCCGGCACTGCACAAAACCAAGGCGCAGGTTCAGGCCTTGTTCCGGGACAATCATCCGCTGGGCGAGCGGGATCTTGACGCGGTCGAGTCGATCGTCAACGAAGCCCGGGACGTGATCCGCGAGCGGTTCCTGCAGGCGGATGTGGGTATCACCGGCGCCAATATGCTGATTGCCGAGACCGGCACCGCCGCGATTGTGACCAATGAAGGCAATGGCGATCTGACGGCGACGCTGCCCAAAACCCATATCGTGACCACGTCCATCGACAAGGTGATTCCCACCTGGAAAGACGCCAGCGCCATCCTCCGGGTACTGGCCCGCAGCGCCACCGGGCAAGACATTACCACCTACACCACTTTTTTTACCGGCCCCAAGGGCGCCCAGGATAAAGACGGGCCGGAGAATTTTCATATTGTCCTGATGGACAACCGGCGCACGGAAATTCTGGGCACGGAATTCCAGGACATGCTGCACTGCATTCGCTGCGGTGCCTGTATGAATCACTGCCCGGTCTACCAATCTGTGGGCGGGCACACCTATAACAGCGTCTACCCCGGCCCCATGGGCGCCGTGCTCACCCCCCTGCTGCGCCACGGCAAAGATGACTATCAGCTGCCCAATGCCAGTACCTTCTGCGGTCGCTGCGAATCGGTGTGCCCGGTGCGCATTCCCCTGCCCGGCCTGATGCGCAAGTTACGGGACAAAGAGCAGCGTGAAGCGACCCGTTCCAAGGCATCAACGATGGCCGTTAAACTGTTTTGCCGACTCAGCCGCCGCCCCGGACTTTACCGGCGGCTGACCAGTCCTGCGGTGAAGGTGTTGCGCTGGTTGGCAGGCAGCCGGGGACGCTTCCGCTCACTGCCGATGATGTCCGGCTGGACCCGGTACCGGGATTTCTCTGCGCCGCAGGGGTCCAGCTTCCAGACTCAGTGGCGGCAACAGCAGCGTCAATCACACCCGGAGAACCGTCGTCATGGATAGTCGCACCCGTATTATCGAGCGCATTCGTCAGTCCATCGGCAGCGACCACGCGGGCGAGGACCTGGAAGCGGTCTTCAAAACACTGTGTGAGACGCAGGCCGACACGCCGGCCCAACCGGCACTCAGCCATGTGGAAACCGTCTCGCGCTTTATCAGTGAAGCCCAGCGCAACGGCGCTGTGGTGACCGAGCTGGAAAGTCTGGAGCAGGTTCAGCGCTGGCTGGAGCGCGAAGCGGACAGTCAGAGCGTTCCCCCCCCCCTGTCGCTGTCCCCCCAAATCGCCGCGAGCCAATCCGATTGGGGATCACTGACCCTTTCCGACGACACACCACAGCCGATTCAGAGTTGGGGACTGGTGCGTGCCCACTCGGCGATGGCGGAAACCGGGACCATCCTGTCCCTGAGTCGGGACTGCCCGAGCAGGCTGTTGTTTCTGGTAGAACGGCTGATCGTGCTGATCGACAAGCGGGACATTGTGCGCTTTCACGAAGATGCCTGGGAGAGGCTGCACGATGGTCAGCCTCTGCCGCGAACAGTCAACCTGGTCACCGGCCCGTCCCGGACCGCCGATATCGAGCAACAGATTCAGATTGGCGCCCATGGACCGCGCCGGACCGATTACCTGATTGTTGAGTCCCTGCCCCAGTGACCAAACCCTATTGATTGATATCGAATCCGTTGAATTATTTTGGAGTAGACCGTGAAACAACGCCTGGTGATTGGCAACTGGAAGATGAACGGCAGCCTGGCCGACAATATTCTCTGGGCGACCCACTTTCGCCACGGACTGAAATCCCAGACGCTTCAGGACGTGGAGGTCGCCGTCTGCCCTCCCTTTCCTTACCTGCAATCCATTCGTTCAATACTGCCCGATATCGTACAGCTTGGCGCCCAGGATGTAAGCTCCGAGTGTATTGGCGCTTTCACGGGTGAAATCAGTGTCAACATGCTCAAGGAGCTCCAGTGCCGCTATGTGATCGTCGGCCACTCCGAGCGACGGGCCCGCATGGGAGAGCGAGACGCGGATATTGCCGAGAAGTTCAAGCTGGTCTCCCTTGCGGGGCTGACCCCGGTGTTGTGTGTCGGTGAAACGGAACAGGAGCGGGCACAGGGTCAGACCCGATCGGTCATTTCCCACCAGATTCAGACGGTGATTGATCGTTGTGGTGCGCACGCATTGCGCAACGCGGTCATCGCCTATGAGCCGGTGTGGGCGATTGGTACCGGGGTATCCGCGGAGTTGGCGGACATTCAGTCCACCCACGCCGTGATCAGAGCGCAATTATCCGACAACGGCCTGGACGCTGATGACGTCACCCTGCTTTATGGCGGCAGTCTAAAACCCGGCAATAGTGAGGAGATCTTTTCATTGCCCAATGTCGATGGCGGTCTGATTGGCGGTGCCTCCCTGAAAGCCGCCGACTTTCTGGACATCTGCTGGGCCGCTCAGACCCGGCCGCCCAAGCCCGAAATGAAATCCACGAATAACGTCCGCTACCAAGACTTTTAGTGAAAGGTTATGACTGATTTTGTTTGTTTTTTCGGCAATTTTATGCTAGTTTTTCGTCAAATTTCCTTTACATGATCATTTCATCTCGGGGCCTCGACTTCCATGCTGGAAAAACAACGCCACAAACTGCTGCTGGACATTCTCGACGAACAACAGTTTGTCAGTGTCAACGACCTGTCCACGCAACTGAACGCCTCTGAAGCCACTATCCGGCGGGACATCACCAAGCTGTCCAATCAGGGCCAGCTGCGCAAAATCCGGGGTGGGGCCGAGGTGCTCAAAGTCCAGGACCGGAAAGTCCGTCGCCCGCACATTTCAGGCTCGGCGTTTCTCGCGGCCAAGGAACAGCGGGCCGACGTCAAACGGCTGATCGCACAGGAAGCAGTGAAGTTGTGTGAGGACGGTGAATTCATCATCATCAACGGCGGTAGCTCGACCTACATGATGAAGGAGTTTCTGGCCGACCGTCACCTGAACGTGCTGACGAACTCCTTTGTGCTTGCCCAGGACCTGTCGGAAGTCAGTGACAACCAGATTACGCTGCCCGGCGGGGAGCTCTACCGGAAACAGGGCATCATCCTGAGCGCCTTTGAGAACGACACCATCCAGTATTACCACGCCAGCAAAATGTTCATGGGAACGCCGGGGATTGGCGAGTTTGGGGTCATGGAATCAGACCCGCTGTTGATCCAGACCGAGCAGAAGCTGAAAAAGCAGGCGGATCAGCTGATCATCCTGGCGGACAGTACCAAGCTCAACAAACGCAGCAACTTCATTCTGTGTCCGCTCTCGGATGTGGACATTCTGATCACGGACAGTGAAGCCGACCCGAAGACCGTGCGCTTTTTTGAAGATCAGAACATCAAAGTGATTCTGGTTGATGTGAGTCAGGCGGAATAAAACGTTAGCAACAAGCGGCGGCACCACAGGGGTGCCGCCAACCTTACTCTACGTCTTCCAACAACGCTTCCAACGTCGCTTTTGATATCGGCAGTACCGTCCCGTGTCGGGTTCCCTCCGGGAAACTGATCTCGTCTGAAATATCCGTCCATGTATCGAAATCACGGGTGCGCATCGCGCCGTAGCGTTTGTTGGTGTACTCGTCGTAATAGACGGTAACCGTCTCCCCCTGATCGAGCAGGGTTGGCCCCTCCACCCATACGCCCTCGGGCGTGAACGGCTCGGACGGCTCCGTCCAGGGCCCATAAAGACTGTCACTGCGAGCCACCCGCAGATTTTTCTCGGCGGGGTGACGGGTCTCATCTTTCAGGATCATGACATAACCATCCCCATCGGGAATGATGGTGGAGTCAATCACATTGAACCCGGGCTCATAGAACAACTCCGTGTCGCTGTAGGTCTGAAAATCTTTGGTGGTCGTGTAATAGATCCGGTGGTTCAGGCCGTCGTCGCCGCTATCGGCGGTTTCAGGAAATTGTCCCGGAATGGTGCTGGCCCAATAAATCACATACTGAGCATTCTGATCATCCCAGATGATTTCCGGCGCCCAGGTATTTCTCACCGTTGGTTCGTGAGCCATTACCGGGACGAACTGTTGTTCGGACCAGTTCACAAGGTCATCGGAGTGAGCCACCCCCAGCCCCTTATCCCACCAACCGGTGGTCCACACCATGTGGAAAGTCCCCTCGGGGCCCTGAATGATACAGGGGTCACGCATCAGCCCCTGACCGACCTCGGGCTCGAGGAACGTCGTATCGTTTTTCAACGCCTTCCAGGTCAGCCCATCGTGACTGTATGCCAGGTGCAAACCGCCCTCTCCGTTGCCCCGAAAAGAGGAAAAGACATAAGCATCATCAGAAGTGGGGGTTGATTCGCAGCCGGCCAGTAAAACGACTAACAAGATTCCGAGGGTAATACCACCGTGTCGAAAAGTCATGAAAGGTCCTTGCAATTATTTGTAGTATGAATCTGAATTTTACGCGATCCAACTCGCAAGTCTACCCCGATACCCCGATGACTCGCTCGACTCTGTCAATAATCAAAAAAGGGCGCCGAAGCGCCCTTTTTGCCATGATTCGAACGGCGGTCACTCAGCGCACTGACTGACCATCATGGTGCCGCCGTCGAGTGCGTCGTTGATCTGAAAACTGAACACATAGTCCCCCGACTCGGGAATGTCGATAGACGATTCAGTTCCGGGCCCGGACGCAACCGCCATGGCCTGCTCTGCCCCCAGAACGACATCGGCGCTGCCTGCAACGGCGAATTCATAGGTCCACTCCGCGTTCGCGAACTTGAAGCCGTAGCTGGTTGCCGAGGGTTCGTTCACCACAACCTGATACAGGTTATCGCCTTTGTAGCCAAAGCGACGATCGCTTGGGGTTGCACCAAACCCGTCGCCTCCCGCGTAAGAACCGCGAATGTACATGTCGGATGCGAGTGGGCCGGTGCCGTCCGCATCGGGCGTATCGCACGCTGCCAGGGGGCCAGACCCGACCGGCCCATCGCTGGTGGTACAACCCGGTCCGTCCTCAGTAGGTGACTCAACGTTCAGAAACAGTGCAGCGCTGGCCGGAATCTGGATCTGATAACGCCCTTCCTCGTCAGCGTTGATGGTTTCGTCGGTGAGCAGGTTGGTCAAGGTTCCGGTGCTTCCCAGCGCGCAGGCTTCAAAAGTCGTCTCGATGGGTTCATTACTCACATTCAGCAGGTAGAGGATCGCATCGTCTGCATAGGTTTTGTAATCCGCATAGAGCGCACCGGCCACGTCAATGGGCGCAACAATAGCCGTGCGTTCACCGCGATACAGTGCCGGTTGCGCCGCGCGCAGTTCCATCAGCTCCGTCAGATAATCGCGCAGCTCCGCTTGTTTCTCATTGGCGACAAACACCTCGCGCTCAGTCCCGCTGGGCAGACCTTCGACCTTTCCGCTGGTGCGGGCAACGTGGTCATCGCACAGCCCCTGGTCGGCACAGTTAGCGGTAACCTGATCGGCGTAATCCGGCACCTCCTCACCTATCTCTTCCCCGTAGTAGAGGGTGATGGGTCCGGTATACGCCGCCAGGAAACTGTAGGCCGCTTTGTGACGCGCCCAATAAAGATCCTCTTGCGGATCGGCAATATCGCCGCGCTGTAACAGATCCCCGAAGCGCACCAGATCGTGATTGCCCATAAAGCCATTGGGGATGGCGTGATCGGGATAGGCGTCGTAAGAATTGAAGCCGCTTCTAAGTCGCGCGGCGCTCGGGTTATTTGCCCCGCTCTCCTCCACCGCCAGGGCCTGAACCAGCGCGTACCGCACAGGGAAATCAAACGCCGAGCAAAGCGCAGGGTTGTCATCCGACCCATAGGCCTCGGCCGCAATGTCCGCTTCGCCTTTCCAGATTTCCGCGACCATATAGCCGAGTGGATTCACTGCCTCACCGTCGGCGTTGGTATAGGTGACCGATGCCGAGGCTTCTTCCACGGCGCGGCGAATCTCGACCCAGGCATCCAGGGGCACCTGATAGGCCTGGTCCAGACGCCAGCCGTCGATTTTCAGTTCCTCCACCCAGTAGGTAGCGACCTCTTTGAAAAATTCCAGATCATCCGGATACTCGGCAATACGACCGGTTCCGGCCACACTCGCACCACCGGTACTGACGGTTTGACCGTCAATGGAGGGATAGTCTTCCGCGTTATTTTTAAAGTGACCGTACACACCATCGAAGAACACATACAACCCCAGCTCATGGGCCGTTTCGACAAGCTCCCGGGCGTCGTCCATGGAGCCGAAGTTCGGATCAATCGCAAAGTAGTTGGTCGCGTAGTAGCCGGTCGCATCCAGTCGGTCGGCGGCCAGATCCTGGCCGGACAGGGGCACACTGTCAAAAACCGGCGTCAACCAGATGGCATTGAAGCCCAGGCCCTTGATGTACTCCAGACTGTCGATGATGCCGCGAATATCACCGCTGTGGTGGCTGGTTCCATAACCCACCCCATGACCAATGCCCGGGTCGCCATCAATGAAGGACTCCGTCATCACCTGATAAATGCGCAGGTTCATGGCCTCGGCGTAGGTGGGGTTGTCACAGGTGAGCGGCTCGGCGGTGTGGTCACCATCGCCGTCGGTATCATCCCCGTCGGAGTCATCGCCACCAGTATCATCGTCGTTGTCGTCGTCAGGATCGGGATTGACCACATCGGGACCGGAATCCCCCGACGAGGAACCACCACAGCCAACCAATGCGGAAAAGGATAACACCAGGGCGCTGAGCACCAGGGCGTACCACTGTCTTGATAGGGTTTTCATTATTTTCACTCCAGGATTTTATGTTATGAGCTGTTATCCGGAGTGATGGTAGGTGGGCGGCTCGGGGCGAACAACACATTGCATACGTATGCATAGGGATGAATACGTATGCAGCAAATCCGTCCTTCCTGACAGTGCACATACTGCTCACCCCGCGACCCAGCCTGGGAAGACACGGCTCCATCGTTCGATAAGTTCACGCTATGGAGATGATTGGCAAACTCCGGTTGAAATCCCGACGCCACGACACAAGATAAGGTCTTTCAAACCATTTAAGCGACATGCGACAAGTACACCCCAAAACGAATCGAGAGGAGATCTGCATGAGTCAGGCACCCGTGTTACCCGCCATTGGTCTGGGCACATTCCGTCTGAAAGATCAGGAGGTGGAAGACGCGGTGAAATCCGCGCTGGATCTGGGCTATCGACACATCGATACCGCCCAGTTTTACGACAACGAGGAAGCCGTCGGCGAGGCCATTCGCGAGAGTGGGATTCCCCGGCACGAACTGTTCATTACCACCAAAGTATGGCACGACTTCCTGGACAGCGATAAACCCGTCGAAAGCCTCAAGGAAAGCCTGCAGAAACTGGGCACAGACTACGTCGATCTTGCGTTGATCCACTGGCCCTCACCCGACAATGCGGTCCCCATGGCGCACTATATCGGCAAGCTAAACGAAGCACGGGAACTGGGGTTGACCAAGCATATCGGGATATCCAATTTCACCATCGCCCAGGTGGACGAGGCCCTGTCAGCCCCCGGTGGCGCACACATCGTCACCAACCAGATTGAGGTTCACCCCTACCTGCAGAACAAAAAGCTGGTCAAACATTGTCAGGACAAAGGACTGCAGGTCACCGGCTATATGCCCCTGGCGGTAGGTAAAGTGATGAAGGACCCGGTACTGGAAGACATCGGCAAGGCCCACGGTGTGACACCGGCTCAGGTCGCTTTGGCATGGGTGGCCCAACAGAACATCGTGGTCATCCCCTCCTCCACCAAGCCGGCGCACCAGAAAGCCAATCTGGCCGCCTTGGATGTCCGCTTGAGTGACAGTGAGATGGAAAAAATCAATGCCCTGGACGCCGGTGAGCGGATTGCCAACCCGGATTTCGCTCCCCAGTGGGACCAGTAACCCCACAGTATTGTGACCACACTCAAAAAGGCACCCCGGCGGTGCCTTTTTTATTCACTCCCTTTACCCCCTGCTGGGGTCCGAGCACCCGGCTACCCGCAAGCCCCGCCTCCCGGACTATACTGAAACGGACAACGACAATACTTCCATCAATCAACCAAACCAGGAGATGAATCGCATGGTTGCTATCACTGGCATCGACGTTCAGCCCATCGGCGCTCCACCCACCGGTTTTGGCGGTGACGCCCGCAATATTGCCCAGGGTGGCCCCACCTACGCCAATGCGGTACTGGAGATTCTCACCGACCACCCGGAGTTGCGCGGTACCAGCGTGATTTTCACCAACGGCCATGGCCTCAAGGAAATGTG
>NZ_DFTP01000089.1:11547-13241 GCF_002381585.1 Marinimicrobium sp. UBA4209 | reverse complement strand
CCGAGCTGCATAAAAACGGCAATCTGGGCCGCTTCTGCAAGCGTATGCTGCAGGACTCCGACTACAGCTGGCTGGGCGGTGTGGGCGTCTCACGCATGGCCATCGGGGCCGTTGCCAACGCCCTCTGGGACCTGAGCGCGAAAATCCAGCAGGTACCGGCCTGGCAACTGATTGTGGATATGGAGCCACGGGACCTGCTCGAATTCATCGATTTCGAACCCATTGGCGATGTGTTAAGCCCGGCCGAGGCCCTGGACCTGCTCCAGCGGGCCCAGGGCGGCAAACAGGAGCGGGTTCACACGATCTATCAACAGGGGCTGCTGGCATACAACACCGCCGGCTGGAGCGGAATCAGCAAGGAAGGCCTGGTCGATCAGACCCGCAAAATGCTGCAGGCGGGCTGGCCCCAGATCAAAATCAAGGTGGGCGCCAGCTATTCCGCCGCGCGGATGAAGGCCGACGAGGCCCGCACCCTGCTGACCCGGGAGGATATCGATCGTATGGCCCTGGAAGCGGCCAACGAGGATGCCGAGCGGATGATTCTGGTGTACCAGACCATTGAGCGGGAAGACCCTCGAGCAGATAAAATGAAAGTGGCCATCGACAGCAATCAGGTGTTCGATACCCGCTCGGCCTTCATTTTCGCGCATCAGCTTGGCCTGGAACTCTACCAGGCCAGCCCGGACTACCGGGTAGAGTGGTTTGAGGAGCCCTGCAACCAGCACAGCCCCATGGCCCATGTGGAGCTCCAACAGGCGCTGGACCGCGCCTTCGAGGACTACGCCCCGCCCCTGCGAATGCCCATTTCCACCGGCGAGCAGGGCGCCTCCCCCACCACCTTCAAAGACCTGTTGCACGCCCCGGATCTGAGCGGTAAAACCCGGGAAAAATACGCCATCGACGTGATCCAGATGGACTACTCCCGGGTGGGCGGTATCGGCGACAACCTGGCGATTCTGCTGATGGCCCAGAAAGCCCGGGAGGAGGGGCGAGATGTGCGCATTTGCCCTCACACCGGCGGTATCGGCCTGTGCGAGGGGATGCGCAACGTCCAGGCGATCAAGCAGGCCTGGTTCGGGCCCGACAACCTGGCCGGGGTGCCGGATATTCTGGAGTTTGTGGCCGAGGAGGAGCGCAGTGTCCACGAGGGCGTCTTTACCAATCCGGCGATCGTCAAAAATGGCTACTACCAGATGGGTCGGGAGCCCGGTGTGGGTGTGGATTACAGCGCCCGAGGCAAGCAGGACTACACCCTGCCCGGCGGCGATGCCTGGCTCGCCAGCGATCACTTTGCACAGTTGGCACGGAAATTTATGCAAGAGCCCCGGTAAGCCGCCTTTTCAGGGGCGCAACGGATCCAAAGACATCCGCGTCACGTAGAACCTGAATACATTAACTGTGCTAAAGTTCGCCAGACAATATCAAACAAAACCGTGATTAACCGTACTAACAGGAGAAGACCATGAAGCGCAGAGACTTTCTGAAGCTGTCGGCAGCGACAGCCGGTGCCACCCTGATCCCCGTACACACCGTGTCGGCTCAGGACGAAAAGCTATCTCCGGATGATGCGCAGGCCAAGGCGCTGAACTACATGGAGACCAGCGAAACCGAGGGCCAGCGCTGTAATAACTGCATCCACGCCAAGGGTGATCTGGAGGCCGAATGGGTGGGGTGCAACCTGTTCCCGGGCAAAC
>NZ_DFTP01000089.1:174-11488 GCF_002381585.1 Marinimicrobium sp. UBA4209 | reverse complement strand
CTGTTCCCGGGCAAACAGGTCAAGGCCAGCGGCTGGTGTAATGTCTGGGCCGCTCGCGGCTGAGGTCGTTCCGAAGGCCGGAGCCTGCTTGCTCCGGCCGTCCCTCTGTACTTTCCTGCTTCAACTCGCCCCACTTCAACTCGCTTACCGGGTATAACCAGCCCACCCGCTCGTTACCCTACGAATTTGCTTTTGCGTTACCATAGTCCGCTCGGTCAACACCAAAAAAGAGCGATATTATGCTGACAACAGAACCCAATCCGGTCTACCGCCCCAACCCCGAACGCTACCAGAACATGCCCTACCCGCGCTGCGGGCGCAGTGGAGTGCGGTTATCGGCCCTGTCTCTGGGCCTGTGGCAGAATTTTGGCGGCGTGGACTCACTGAGCAATGCCCGAGCCATGGTTCAGCGGGCGTTCGACCTGGGCATCACCCACTTCGATCTGGCCAACAACTATGGCCCCCCCTACGGTTCCGCAGAAACCACGTTTGGCCAGATCATGAAGCAGGACCTGGCGCCCTATCGCGACGAACTGATCATTTCCAGTAAGGCCGGCTATGACATGTGGCCCGGGCCCTACGGAATCGGCGGCTCGCGCAAGTACCTGATCGCCAGTTGCGATCAGAGCCTGAAGCGTACCGGCCTGGAGTACTTTGATATTTTCTACTCCCACTGTATGGACCCGGACACCCCACTTGAGGAGACCATGGGTGCCCTGGACACCATTGTCCGCTCCGGTCGAGCCCTCTATGCTGGTATCTCCAACTATTCGCCGGAGAAGACCCGTGAAGCGGTGGCCATCCTGAAATCCCTGGGCACCCCGCTGCTGATTCACCAGCCGCGCTACAACATGCTCGACCGCTGGATTGAAGACGGCCTGACCGATGTGCTCAAACACGAGGGCGTTGGCTCTATCGTGTTCTCACCGCTGTCTCAGGGAATGCTCACCGACAAATACCTGAACGGCATCCCCGAGGGCTCGCGGGCCTCGCGCAGCGAACAGATTTACTTCAGTGAGGACGACATCAGCGCCGAGAACCTGAGCAAGGTCCAGGCACTCAACGAGGTGGCGCAGGCCCGAGGCCAGTCCCTGGCCCAGTTGGCGTTGGCCTGGGTGTTGAACAACGACGCCGTGACCAGTGCCATCATTGGCGCCAGTCGGCCCGAGCAGATTGAAAACTCGGTGGCGGCTCTGGACAACCTGGAACTCTCCGATGACGAACTAACCACCATTGAGGGCATTCTGGGCGCCTGAGACAGTGTACCCCTCACTCCCCACACAGCCGCTGGCCCAGCCAGCGGCTGATTACCGGAATCTGCTCCGCACAGACACCATGCTCCACCGAGTAGCGCTCATAGCGGACCGGATAGCCCCAGGTTTCAAGCTGCACCTCCGCGCGCTCCCCCAACACCTCAGGCACCACCGGATCGTGGACACCATGCTGAATCAGTACCGGAAGGGTCTGGTTGGCCGGCGCCCGCACCAGTGAGTCCGCTGTGGCCAGATAAGACGATAGAACCAACAGCCCTCCCAGCCGTTGTTCATAGCTGAGCGCCGCTTCATAGGCCACCGCACCGCCCTGGGAAAAGCCGGCGAGCACAATGCGCTCGGCCGCAATGCCACGCTCCAACTCCCGCTCAATCAGGCGATGGACGTCGCCCGCCGACGCCTTCAGCGTTTCGACATCCACTTTCCGGTCGATGCTCATTTCACGAATATCGTACCAGGCACGCATGACCATGCCGCCGTTGATGGTCACCGGTATCTGCGGCGCGTGGGGAAATACAAACCGGGTATGACACGAATCCGGCAGCTGCAGTTGCGGGACCAGCGGCGCGAAATCATTACCGTCGGCCCCCAGTCCATGCAGCCAGATGACCGCGCTGTTGGCGGGCGCGTTGGGTTCAATTTCCACACAGGGTAAATAGCTCATAAAACAGTTCCTGATTCTTTGACGGCGCAGGGTTTCAGACAAAGCGCCTAGTGTACCCCGTCACTAATACTGTGACATTCAGCGGGCCGGAAAGGGGCTAGCCGCAAGGCATGCCTTGCAGGGAAGGGTGGCTCCCTTTCCAAAAGGCATAACGCGGCGGATGGCCCCTTTCCGGCCCGCCCGCAGGGAGCGGGCCTAAATCGCCAGGGCGTCGTTGCGTCCCTTGCAAAGGGAACCACCCTTCACTGCGGAACGCGTCTAGCCCTGACGTTTTAGGCTCGCTCTGAATGTCACAGTATTAGTGACGGGGTACACTAGTATACGCGTCTGGCAAAAACAGAATAAGCCCTACCCACACGCCGCCAAATCCCGCTACACTCAGGGTAACCATGGATAACAAGGAATACACAATTTTATGACTCATTCTCAGCAGCCGTATCAGGGGTCCGTATTGGACCACTCGCAGAGAAAGTACCAGACCATTGATGCCGTCGTGTCCCCGGTGGGGCCACTGAAGGTGCTATCCAAAGTGGAAATGGCCAAACTCCTGGACGCCAGTCAGAGCGGCCTGTATTCCCTGTTTCGCAGCTGCGCCCTCGCGGTACTGAACAGCGGCAACTACATGGATGACGGCAAGGAGTTGCTGGAGCGCTACAAGAATTTTTCCATCCGTGTGCTGCAGGAAGAGCGGGGCATAAAACTTGATATCAAAGGGGCGCCGGCCAGCGCATTTGTCGACGGGAAGATGATTCGCGGGATTACCGAGCACCTGTTTGCCGTATTGCGCGATGTACTCTACGCCAGCGCGGAGATTCAGAATAATCCAAAGTTCGACCTGGACACCCAGGAGGGCACCACCGATGCCGTGTTCCATATGTTACGCAACGCCATGGCGCTGCAATCCGGCGTGGAACCCAAGCTGATCGTGTGCTGGGGCGGCCACTCCATCAGTCGCGAGGAGTATGATTACACCAAGGAGGTGGGCTACCAGATGGGCCTGCGCGGGTTGGATATCTGCACCGGCTGCGGACCTGGTGCGATGAAGGGCCCCATGAAGGGCGCCAATATCGGTCATGCCAAGCAGCGCATCAAGGCCGGCCGTTACTTGGGTATTACCGAGCCGGGCATTATCGCGGCCGAAGCGCCCAATCCCATGGTCAATGAGCTGGTCATTCTTCCCGATATCGAAAAGCGTCTGGAGGCCTTCGTTCGCTCTGGCCACGGCATCGTGGTATTTCCGGGCGGCGCAGGTACGGCGGAAGAAATCCTGTATTTGCTGGGGATTCTGTTGCACCCGGACAATCGTGACATTCCCTTTCCGGTCATATTTACAGGACCGGAAGACTCGGCCGCCTACTTCGAGCGCATCCATGAGTTCATTGGCACCACCCTGGGAGAAGAGGCCCAGCAACGCTACCAGATTATTGTGGATGATCCGCCTAAAGTCGCCCGGGAGATGCTTGAGGGCGTCAAGCATGTGCGCGAGTTCCGCCGGCACACCGATGACGCCTTTTATTTCAACTGGCAACTGAAAATTGATCCGGACTTCCAGCGTCCTTTCGTGCCCAACCACGAGAACATGCGCTCACTGGCGTTGCATAAAAATCAGGCCCCCCACGAACTGGCGGCCAATTTGCGGCGGGTCTTTTCCGGCATCGTCGCCGGCAATGTGAAGGATGAAGGCATCCGCGCGATTGAGCAACACGGGCATTTTGAAATTCACGGCGACCCGGAGGTGATGCTCCCGGTGGACGAACTGCTGGCCTCCTTCGTGGCGCAAAACCGTATGAAACTGCCGGGACGGACCTATCGCCCCTGTTACCGGATCATCTGATTACGCCGCCGATTGCCGTCGCGTGTCCGAAAGAGCCGCCGCAAACCATGGTCAATGTCTCACAAACATTGCCGACGATGGCGACTATCGCCAGAGCGGGTGATTCGAGAGAATACTCATCAACAGGGAGGTACACAGTGACGTGACGTCGACCAGGAAGGGTCAAGGGAAGCGCCTATTTTCACCGGGCCGGGAGGGCTCGGGACAGGACGTCAGGGATATCGGCGCGGAGCGCCGGCCAGGGAGCGCTCTTCGAGCGTCAAGGGAGCTTGCTCAGGACGAGCCGGACGGGGGTCAGTGCCATGCACTGACCCCCGTTTTTATGATGCCTCGAAAGACAATCAACCCGGCTGTCTGTCGCTGCTTTGCCTACTGAAAATTGTCCTGCAGGTACTGGCGAGCAAGACGGGCCGCATCGCTGGTACCCGAGGCAACATCCTGCAGCAGCTGCTGGGCTCGTTGCTCATCACCTTGCTGATGGTAAACGCGGCCCAGCTTGTACTGGGCATCGGCACGTTTTCGATCGTCCGGAAACTCGCGCAACAGTTTTTCAAACCACTCCTGTGCAGCATCCAGATCCTCGTTCAGCAGGTAGATCTCACCCAGCCAGTAATGGCTGTTGCCAGCGAAATTACCTTGGGGATAGGCGTCGAGGTAAGCGTTGAACGCCTCGATGGACTGCTCGATTTCCCGATCGCGTAACAGCTGGTAAGCGTCGCGATACATCTGGGTTTCAGACACCCGATCACCGGTTTCACCTGACTCACCGGAGCTGCCACTGCCCAAGCTGGCCCCCGGGTTGCCACCACCGGAGCGACTCAGCTCGCCGATTCGGCGGTCCAGGTCGAGGTAGTCGTCCATTCGCTGCTGCTTCAAACGCTGAATTTCGTGCGCCTGCTCTTCCACCAGGCCGCGCAACTCCAGTACTTCCTGCTGCAGTGCCTGAAACTGATAAAACAGCTCCGCCTGCATGTTGGAGGCACCTTGGGCATCACCGGAATTGGCAGACTGATTGTTGCCCAGCGGCTGAGACTCAACCACCCGGACCTGAGCTTGCAGTACCGGCGCCGCCACGGCGATCACGGTGAACGCTGTGGCGGTTATCAAGGTCTTCATCATGACTCTCAGTATTTGATCTCAACGCGACGGTTCTTCTCCCAGGCGCTGGCATTGCTGCCCATGGCCAGGGGACGCTCTTCACCGTAACTGACCACTTCCAGGTCGCTGCGACGCACACCCTGCAGTACCAGGAAGTCACGCACGGCGTTGGCACGACGCTCACCCAGGGCCATGTTGTACTCGCGCGAACCGCGCTCGTCGGCATGCCCTTCCAGACGAACATCTGCCGGAGACTCTTTCAGGCGCTCGGCGTGGGCCAGCAACAAGGCACGGGCTTCCGGCTTGAGGGTCGCCTGGTCGAAGTCGAAGTAAATAATGGTGTCCAGCTCTTCCATGTCGTCGCTGTCTCCGGAACGTGAGCTGACGCCGTCACGGTCCGAGGTGCCGGTGGTCACACCGCTGCCGGCCTGGCCATCTGCGCCCATGGCACTATCGCTGTCATCGGTGGTGTCGGTGCTCGAACAACCGGCCAGAAACGCCAGTACAAACGCCAGACTCAAACCCTGCTTTTTTACGTTGGTCATCATGTGTGACTCCATCATCAGTTGTTGATCTTCTCAAGTCCGCCCGATGGGCGGTTTACAAACCAGCTTACGACTCCCACATCCTAGTCGAAATAGGGCGACCAGGCGGGTTCTCGCACATCCCCTTGCTCGGAAGGCAGAAAATAGCGTGTTCCGGCGTCCAGCGACACTACCGCCAAGACACCTTTATCGTTGCGACGCGTCGCATAAATCAGCATAGCACCATTTGGCGCAATGCTGGGTGATTCATCCAGGTACGTCTCTGTCAGGATGCGCAGCGTTCCGGTCTCAAGATCCTGTGCGGCAATGTGGAACACATCATTGCGCTGGTGCACCATCACCATGGTGCGACCGTCCTGGGAGATGCGCCCCCTGGCGTTGTAATCACCCTCGAAGGTTAAGCGTTCCACACGACCATTGGCAAGCGTTACCTGGTAAATCTGGGGTTTTCCACCCCGATTAGAGGTAAAAATAATGCCTTTTCCATCGGCAGTCCAGCTCGGCTCGGTGTCGATGGCAAAATGTTGGGTCATGCGGGTGAAATTTCCCGAGTCAATATCCAGAGTGTAGATTTCCGGGTTGCCGTCCTTCGACAGGGTCAGAGCCAGCTTCTTGCCGTCCGGCGACCAGGCCGGCGCACCATTGAGCCCCTGGAAGTCCGTCAGTTGCTCTCTTTCCCCAGTAGCGAGGTTTTGCACAAAGATGGCCGGACGAGTGGTTTCAAACGACACATAGGCCACCCGGCGTCCATCGGGGGACCATACCGGCGACAGAATGGGCTGGTCGGACTCGAGCAACATGGTCGGACGGGCACCATCGGCATCGGCGCGCATCAGGCGAAAGGTATCGTTGACCTCTCCTCCCTGGGTTCGATTGCGCAGTACCTCGACGTAGATCACTTCGGTGGAAAACGCCCCGGGAATCCCGGTCAAGGACTCGTAGACACGATCACTGATCGCATGGGCAATATCCCGCAACTGTCGTTCAGAGCCCTCGACAATCTGTTTGCTGAGGATTTTGCGCTGGTTGAGCACGTCGTAGAGGTCATAATGCACCTGATAAAGGCCTGAGACGTTCTCAACCCGCCCGACAATCAGATATTCGGCGTCCAGCACCCGCCAGTCGCGGAAGTGCACATCCTGCTCCCGGTGCGGGAAGGACAGCATGTCTTCCCGGGCTATCGGAGCAAATTGCCCGCTACGACGCAGGTTATCTTCAATGATACGGCTGATGTCCTCCGGCAGGCCGGGACCACCGACTATTTCCAGAGGCGCCACCGCAATCCGGGTCGGGTTGTCCACCCCGCGGGTGATTTCAATCGTCAGCTGCGCCTGGGCTCCCAAACACAGCGCCCACAAAACGACCAATGCCAGACACTGTCTCACAATCTCAAATCCTCTGGTTTAAACACCAGCCGCAACTGGCGAAATTGACTTTCAAACACGTGGGAAGGCATCCCCTGAATCTCCTCGAAGCGATCGATACGCTTGACCGCCTGCTCTGCCGAGCGGTCAAAAGCACTGTTCCCGCTGCTCTCCACGACCGTAACGTTGACCACCTGCCCCGTGGGCACCAGTTGAATCTCCAGTACACACTGCATACCCATGCGGGCAGACGGCGGCCGGCTCCAGTTGTTTTCGATGCGCTGCGCCATGACATCGACGTAGCTCTGAGCCACTTCCTGGGCCTGTTGTTCCTCAAAAAATTCGGCTTCTTCCGCCAGGGCGCGGTCCAGTTGCTGCTGACGCTCCAGCTGCTCGCGTTCGGCCTGTAGCTCCTGCTCCCGGCGCCGTTGCTCGGCGGCTTCCCGCTCTTTACGTCGGCGTTCAGCCTCCTGGCGCTCCTTTTCCGCCTGCGCCCGCTGTTCTTGCTCGCGCTTTTCTCGCTGTGCCTGCGCCCTACGAGCCTCTTCCTGCTGGCGGCGACGTTCGGCCTCCTGGCGCTCACGCTCCTGTTGGCGCTGGCGCATATCAATCACTTTCTGTTGCGCCGCTTGCTGTTCCGCCTGACGCTGACTCTTGGGCGTATACTCAACCACCTTGGCCTGAACCACACGGGGCCGCTGTACATCACGCGGCTCCGGGCGTGCGTCCCAGGTCGAAAACACCAGAGCGAACACCAGAGCGTGCAGCGAGAGGCTGATCAACAGGGGAAGTGTATAAGCCTTCAGGGTCATAAATCTGTGATCACTGTGGCGGTTCGGTGACAAGCCCCACCGAGGGAGCCCCGGCACTTTGCAGCTCGGTCATCAGTTGCACGACCAAGCCGTAGCCCACTTCCTGATCGCCCCATACCAGCACGGGGGTTTCGGGTTTCTGGCGCAGCACCTTCCCGACCGTTTCCTTGATCTCCGCGAGCGGGCGCGCCTGCTCCTGATCCCCGCCCAGGTTGATGTAGTAGGTGCCGTCCTTTTTGATGGACACGATCAACGGCTCTACGTCATCGTCTTCCAGCGGCTCGGAGGGCGCCTGAGGTAATTCGACCTGAACGCCCTGCATCAGCAGCGGCGCGGTCACCATAAACACAATGAGCAGCACCAACATCACATCGATGTAGGGCACCACGTTGATTTCAGCCAGAGGCTTCTTTTTGGGTTTACGCCCAAACGGAGACATGTCGGCAACCTCGCTTGATCAGGATGAAACCTGTTTGCTGTGGACCTGCCGATGCAGGATGGCCGAAAACTCTTCCGCGAAGGTATGGTAATAATTGAGCATGGCCTCGGCGCGAGCCGAATAGCGGTTGTACGCCAGTACCGCGGGAATCGCCGCAAACAGCCCCATGGCGGTAGCCACCAGTGCCTCGGCAATGCCCGGTGCGACCGTGGCGAGGGTCGCCTGATGGACGTTGGCCAGGCCCCGGAATGAATTCATGATGCCCCACACAGTGCCGAACAGTCCGATATAGGGACTGACCGAGGCGACACTGGCCAGAAATGGCAGGTGCAGCTCCAGCTTTTCTTCCTCGCGGGAAAGCGCCACGCGCATGGCCCGCTGGCTGCCTTCCATCACCGCTTCGGAGCTGGCTCCGCTCTGCTGACGCAGGCGAGTGAACTCCTTGAAGCCGGCCCGGAAAATATTCTCGGCCCCCTCAGCGGTTTTACCATTGCCCTGACGGTACAACTGGTTGAGGTCAATGCCGGACCAGAACTGCCGTTCAAATCCATGAAACAGGCCACGAGCCTTACGCAGGTACAACCCCCGCTGGACGATCATGACCCAGGAGATGACAGAGGCGAGAAACAGGAGCAGCATGACAAACTGAACCAGCAGACTGGCTTCAGCCACCAGGCTCCAGATGGACATGTTATTTTCTTGAGGCATAAGATCATCAGCTCTCAGTAGTGGATGCGATTTTTTTCTGCATTTCCGTTGGAATCGGACGCGGGCGGAAACTCTCACCGCACACGCAGGCAATCCGGATTAGACCGTCACACAACAGTTCGTTCCCTCGCCAGACGGACTGGTGAAAAACCACGTTGGTGCGCGCCAGTTTCTCGATCCGCGCGGTCACGCGCAACGCGTCATCGAGTCGGGCGGAGCGATGGTACTGCACCTCGGCCTTGTGTACGACCAACAGCAGACCGTCATCCAGAATGGCCGGCTTATCATACCCTAACTGGCGCAGAAATTCGGTTCGACAACGCTCCATGAACTTTAAATAGTTCACGTAGTAGACAATCCCTCCGGCATCGGTGTCTTCGATGTAGACCCTGACCGGCAAGGAAAATTCACCCGCCAAGGCTGACTCTGAGACCTCCGTCTCACTCCGGCTTGAAATCAGGCTCATAGTGTCAGTCACTCTCCCTGAGGCGCTTTGGTAAATCCACTCCGAAGTGCAGATAGGCATTGGCGGTGAGAATACGGCCGCGAGGCGTGCGTGCCATGAACCCCTGTTGGATCAGGTAGGGCTCAATCACGTCCTCGATGGTGCCCCGCTCTTCACTGATGGCGGCAGCCAGGCTTTCAATACCCACCGGGCCACCATCAAAGTTGTCCATCAGCGCCAGCAGCAGGCGGCGGTCCATATGATCAAAACCACGCTCGTCCACTTTGAGCATATTCAGGGCCAGATCGGCCATTTCCGAGGTCACCACACCGTCGCCACGCATCTCTGCGTAATCGCGTACCCGACGTAACAGGCGGTTGGCCACCCGAGGGGTGCCTCGCGCCCGCTTGGCCACTTCGACCGCACCGGACTCTTCCATATTGACCCCGATCAGCTCCGCCGCTCGCAGCACAATGCGGGTCAGATCCGCTACGGAGTAGAACTCCAGGCGCTGGACAATGCCAAATCGGTCCCGCAACGGCGAGGTCAACAGGCCGGCCCGGGTGGTTGCCCCCACCAGGGTAAACGGCGGCAGATCCAGTTTGATGGAGCGGGCCGCAGGCCCTTCACCAATCATGATATCGAGCTGAAAGTCCTCCATGGCCGGGTAGAGAATTTCCTCCACCACCGGGCTCAGGCGATGAATTTCGTCGATAAAGAGTACATCGCCGGGCTCCAGATTGGTCATCAGCGCGGCCAGATCACCGGCCTTTTCCAACACCGGGCCGGAGGTGCTTTTCAGGGAGACCCCCATCTCGGTGGCGATGATATTGGCGAGGGTGGTCTTACCCAGGCCCGGCGGGCCGAACACTAGGGTGTGATCCAGCGCTTCACCCCGTTTCTGGGCCGCGCCGATAAATATTTCCATCTGCTCGCGCACGGCGGGCTGGCCAATGTAGTCGGCCAGCGCCTTGGGGCGCACGGCGCGGTCGATCACGTCTTCGCGCTCGCGAGGTGCCGCATCAATCAGGCGATCGGTTTCAATCATGGGAACTACTCAGTGGTCACAATCCGGAGCACAGTCTATCAGACCGGACGGGAGGGGCTCTATTGAGGCTTAATTTGTGGCCAAGTGCCGGTAAACCTTTGCGGGACACGCCGTAAATACCTCCCTGTAGGCTCGGTTGCCGCTATCCCTGCGGCAAACGGTCCCGCAAAGGTTCACCGGCACTCGGTTATGTTTTCGTCCTAAACGCTGAGGGCTATTTTTCTATACGCTGAGGGCTCATTATCTATACGCTGAGGGCTCTTAACGCCAGGCGGATCAGTTCCTGGCTGCCGGCGGCCGGGTCCTGTTTGGCGGCGGCGCTGATCATGCGGGCGGCTTCGGCGGGCTTGTAACCCAGGGCAATCAACGCGCTTTCGGCCTCTTCCTGATGATCGTCTCTGGAGGTCTCCGGTTCAGGCAGCAGGTCTCCGGCCAAGTCTTCCCGGGGCAGTTCCCAGCCTTTGAGGCGATCGCGCAGCTCGATGACCAGCCGCTCAGCGGTTTTTTTGCCGACTCCCGGCACTTTGGTCAGGGCGGAGACTTTGTCTTCCCGCACGCAGCGGGCGATGTCGTCGGCTTCCATGCCCGAGAGGATGGCGATGGCCATTTTGGGGCCGACGCCGTTGACTTTGATCAGGGTGCGAAACAGGCTCCGGTCCCGCTGGTCGGCGAAGGCGAACAGTTGGTGGGCGCTTTCGCTGATGGCCAGGTGGGTGTGGAGCGTGACGTCGGCTCCCAGTTCGGGCAGCCGGTAGAAGGTAGTCATGGGCGCCTGAACTTCGTACCCCACGCCCTGTACGTCTATCAGTAGGTGAGGCGGTTGTTTTTCGAGCAATGTGCCGCGTAAGCGTCCGATCATACTTTACCCCGGTGCATTCGTGTAACTCGTAGGGCGGATAAGGGCGAAAGCCCGCATCCGCCATCCTGTGTCTATTCTGATCTGTTGCTGAATCAACAAGTCTGGTCCGCTACCGGGCAGAGCCCGCCGTGCCCAGAAGGTCGGATTCTCCAGCCAGTCCGGCCCGCTACGGGGTAACCCCTTCGTGAACCCGCCGTGAACCCATCCATGGGGGCTTCTCATCGGCA
>NZ_DFTP01000089.1:0-127 GCF_002381585.1 Marinimicrobium sp. UBA4209 | reverse complement strand
CGGCATCCATGCCTCAGAGAGTTCACGAAGGGGTTACCCCGCATCGGGCCTCAGTGCCAAATTCAGGCCTTACGCTCTTTCAACCCACACTTAAATACCTACAACCGTAGGTCGGGTTAGCGAAGCG
>NZ_DFTP01000081.1:356-2668 GCF_002381585.1 Marinimicrobium sp. UBA4209 | reverse complement strand
CGGGTCTGGGACATCTGGAAGGTCTCCATGACCACGCCCTGACCGGCGAAGGCCGCGTCCCCGTGCACCACGATGGGCAGCACCTTGGCGCCGATCGGGTCTTCACGGCGATCCTGGCGGGCCCGTACCGACCCTTCAACCACCGGAGAGACGATCTCCAGGTGCGACGGGTTGAAGGCCATGGCCATGTGCAGTTCGCCGCCCGGGGTCATGATATTGGAGGAGAAACCCTGGTGGTATTTCACATCGCCTGAGGTGTCCACCAGACGCTTGGTGCCTTCGAACTCGCCAAACAGTTCTGACGGGCTCTTACCGAAGATGTTGACCAGCGTGTTCAGACGGCCACGGTGAGCCATACCCAGCACGATTTCTTTTGCGCCGTAACCGCCCGCGCGGTTGACGATCGCATCCACCAGCGGAATAAAGCTCTCGCCCCCCTCCAGACCAAAACGCTTGGTCCCGGGGTATTTGCTATCAAGGTGCCGCTCCAGCCCTTCGGCCGCCACCAGACGGTCCAACACGGCCAGGCGCTGCTCATCGCTGAAGTCCGGCTTGGAACGCACACTCTCCAGGCGCTGCTGAAGCCACTGCTTCTCCGCCAGGTTGGTGATATGCATGATTTCCGGACCGACGTGCCCGCAGTAGGTCTGCTCCAGAGCATCGACAATGTCCTTGAGCGGCGCCTCTTCCCGGCCGATGAACAGGTTGCCGGTGTTGAAAACCGTGTCCAGATCCGCTTCTGTCAGACCATGAAATCCCAGCTCCAGGTCAGGAACTCGTTCACGATCCATCAGGCTGAGGGGGTCGAGTTGGGCTTTCTGGTGGCCGCGGAAGCGGTAGGAGCTGATCAGCTGAAGAACTTTGACCTGCTTGCGCTCGTGCTCGAGGCTGACGGAGCCCGCCGCCGTGGCCGACGCGGTCGCTGAGCGGGTTTTGGCGAGACGCTGGAACTGCTCGCGGATTACGGAGTGCGGAACGTCTTGGGTGACTACCCCGTTGACCCGGGGCAATTGCTCAAAGTAATTGCGCCACTCATCGGGAACCGCATTGGGATCGTGTAGATATGTGTCGTAGAGCGCTTCGACGTAGGCGGCATTCCCTCCGGAGATATGGGACGTGCGCCAAAATTGCTCCATGATGCTGTCTTGCATTACACCCACCTTGTCATGGGGTTCGCCAACCACCGGTTCACCGGGATGGCTGGCGGCCGGATCGGGTGTTACCCGATACTCCCCCTGCTAGTCTCTAGCCGTTAGCTACCATAACGCACTCCGCTTGTGGCAGAACGCGCCGCTCAAATACTCAGGCACACCCTTGAGGGTGTGCCGAACAGCCGGGCTCTCGGCCCGACCCATGTTGCTCACATCTGAGTGTGATCAGGTCGCACTTTGCAGCAGCATGGTGCGAATATGACCGATCGCCCGGGTCGGGTTCAACCCTTTGGGGCACACGGACACACAGTTCTGAATGCCGTGACAGCGGAAGACGCTGAAGGGGTCATCCAGGTTCGACAAGCGTTTCTCTGTGGCCAGGTCGCGGCTGTCCGCCAGGAAGCGGTAGGCCTGGAGCAGACCGGCCGGACCAATGAACTTGTCCGGATTCCACCAGAACGACGGGCAGCTGGTTGAGCAGCAGGCGCACAGGATACACTCGTACAGACCGTCCAGCTTGGCACGATCTTCGGGAGATTGTAACCGCTCGATTGCCGGAGCGGGGGTATCATTTTGCAAATAGGGCTCGATTTTCTTGTACTGATCGTAGAACTGGGTCATATCGATGACCAGATCACGAATCACCGGAAGTCCAGGCAGTGGCCGAACCACCAACTTGTTGTTCTTTACCGCCTGAGACAGCGGCGTGATACAGGCCAGCCCATTAACGCCGTTGATATTCATGCCATCCGAGCCACAAACCCCCTCGCGGCAGGAGCGACGGTAAGCCAGGGATTCGTCCTGTTCCTTGAGCATACCCAGCACGTCGAGCACCATCAGGTCCTTACCCTGAGTGTCCACTTCGTAGGACTTCATGTAAGGCGCTTTGTCGGTCTCGGGGTTGTAGCGATAGACTTCAACTTTCAACATAACTCGTACCCCTTAATAAACACGTGCTTTCGGTTCGAACGCGTCCATGGTGCGCGGGGCAAAGTTCACGCCGCGCTTACCCACCCGCTTGTCGACCGGATAGTACATGGAGTGGCACAGCCAGTTCTTGTCGTCGCGCTCCTGGAAGTCCTCGCGGGCATGGGCGCCGCGAGACTCGGTGCGCTCATTGGCCGCGATGGCAGTGGCCTCGGCCACTTCCAGCAGGTTCTG
>NZ_DFTP01000081.1:0-345 GCF_002381585.1 Marinimicrobium sp. UBA4209 | reverse complement strand
TTGCAACTCCAGAGCTTCAATCCGGGCCGTATTGAACGCATCGCTCTTGTCGTCGATAGACACGTTTTCAATGCGCTCGCGCAGGGCGGCCAGCTTTTTGATGCCCTCGGCCATGAAGTCACCCTTGCGGAATACGCCAAAGTGGTTTTGCATCACTTCCTGCAGCTCTTTGCGCAGTACCGCACTGCTCTCCCCACCGGTCGAGCTGTTCAGGCGATTCAGTCGGGCCAGCGACGCTTCGATATCGCTCTCGCGCGGCGCCTGCTGCTCTGCGCCTTCACGCAGCACTTTCTCGATGTGCTTGCCGGCCGCCCGGCCGAACACCACCAGGTCCAGCAGCGAGTT
>NZ_DFTP01000027.1:13341-13565 GCF_002381585.1 Marinimicrobium sp. UBA4209 | reverse complement strand
GCCCGAGCGGTGCAGGGTGCCGCTGGCGCCGACGATATCGCCGATATCCCACTGGCCCCACTGTTCTTTGATGGCCTTCTGGGTGTCCTTGTCGGCATAGAGCTGAACCGTGCCGGAGGCATCCTGCAGCACCATGAAGGGGCCCCGCTTGGCCATGATCCGCCCCGCCACGCTGGCGGTGAGGCCGGCGCCTTCCAGGTCCTCTTTGGATTTGTCCTGGTGTG
>NZ_DFTP01000027.1:8868-13290 GCF_002381585.1 Marinimicrobium sp. UBA4209 | reverse complement strand
CGCCTGCAGTTCGGCGCAGGTATTGTCGCGACGGAAGTCATTCGGGAAAGGGTTGCCCTTCTCTCGAATGGCCGCCAGCTTGGAGCGACGCTCGGCAATAAGGTTGTTCTCATCCTGGGGGGCGTTGGGCTTGCTCATGGCATCTCTGATGTTGGGGAGTGAATGAACAGGGCCTGATTACAGGCCCGCTTTCAGACTGGCGACAATAAACTGGTCCAGGGCGCCGTCCAGCACCGCCTGGCAGTTACTGGTCTGAACGCTGGTGCGCAGATCCTTGATGCGCTGGTCGTCCAGCACGTAGGAGCGGATCTGACTGCCCCAGCCGATGTCAGCCTTGTTGTCTTCCATGGCCTGCTTTTCGGCATTGCGCTTGAGCATTTCCTGCTCGTACATCTTCGCGCGCAGCATTTTCATGGCCCGATCGCGGTTCTGGTGCTGGGAGCGTTCACTCTGACAGCTCACCACGATACCGGTGGGCTCATGGGTAATCCGCACCGCCGAATCGGTTTTGTTCACGTGCTGACCACCGGCGCCGCTGGCGCGGTAGGTGTCGGTACGCAGATCACCCGGGTTGATATCGATTTCGATATTTTCGTCGATCTCCGGGGAGACAAACACCGAGCAGAACGAGGTGTGACGACGATTGCCCGAATCAAAGGGCGACTTGCGCACCAGCCGGTGTACGCCCGTTTCGGTGCGCAGCCAGCCGAAGGCGTATTCGCCTTCAAAGCGGATGGTGGCGCTTTTGATGCCCGCCACTTCACCGGCGGACGCTTCTTCCAGGGTGGTTTTGAACCCTTTGCGCTCGCCCCAGCGCAGGTACATGCGCAGGACCATTTCGGCCCAGTCCTGGGCCTCGGTGCCGCCAGAGCCGGACTGAATATCGAGGTAGGCGTTGTTTTCATCCACCTCGCCGGAAAACATCCGGCGGAATTCCAGGGACTCCAACTGACCATCCAGGCGCTCAATTTCGGCCGCCACGTCGTTGATGCTGTCGGCGTCATCTTCCTCGACCGCCATATCCAGCAGCTCTCGGCAGTCCGCCACACCGGTGTCCAGATCCTCAATGGTATTTACCACCAGCTCCAGTGAGGAGCGCTCTTTACCCAGTGCCTGGGCGCGGTCCGGATCTTCCCACACATCGGGCTGACCCAGCTCCAGTTCAACTTCTGTCAGACGCTCTTTCTTGTGAGCGTAGTCAAAGATACCTCCTGAGCACATCAGTTCGCTCAGTCAGGTCTTTCAATTGATTCAGCAGCGGATTGATTTCCATAAGTTCCAAACCGGTTGTCGCGTCACCGGCCGAGCGGGATAAAGCGGCCGGAAACAGAGTGAATTCAGGTGGGGGATCGCCCCAATCAGGGCGCGCATTCTAACGCACAAGGCCGCACCACCGCCAGTGCTCCGGCGGGCTCCCCGGTTGGCGGAAATCGCGATAGAGGCCACAAACTGACGCCCTGCCCCTGTAAAAAACCGCTAAAACCGTGGACAATGCCTCTGCCGAAGTCTGGCACCATGGACAGAGACACCAATAACAACAGAGCCCCATGGCTCTGACTCAACCCGGAGCAACCGGCATGAACCATCCACTACTGTCGATACTCACGCCCATGTACAACGAGTCGGGCGGGATTGATCACTTTTTTCAGACGCTCGAGCAGGCACTGGAAGACGTTCCGGTCGATTATGAGATCATCTGTGTGGACGACGGCTCCGCCGACGATACCCTCCAGCAGTTACGTAATCACGCCGACCGTAACCCTCGAATCAAAGTGCTCGCGCTGACCCGGAATTTCGGCAAGGAAGCGGCCATGACCGCTGCACTGGACTTTGCCCGCGGCGACGCCGTCCTGCCGATCGACGCCGACCTGCAGGACCCGCCGGAGCTGATCGGCCAGATGGTGGATCAATGGCTCACCGGCGAATACGAGGTGGTCTACGCCAAACGCGCCTCCCGCAAGGCCGACAGCCTGATGAAGCGCAAGACCGCCCAGTGGTTCTACCGTCTGTTCAACAAAATGAGCGAAATCCATATCCCCGAAAACGTCGGGGATTTCCGCCTGATGGATCGCAAGGCGGTGGATGCCATCAAACTACTGCCGGAGAAAGACCGCTTCATGAAGGGCCTGTTCTGCTGGCCCGGCTTCCGGCATACGGTCATCGAGTTCGACCGACAGGAGCGCGCCCAGGGAGAAAGCAAATTCAACTACTGGCGCCTGTGGAATTTTGCCCTGAGCGGCATCACCTCCTTCAGCACCTTTCCCATCCGGGTGGGCACCTACCTGGGCCTGATCGTTTCGTTCTGCGCCTTTGTGTTTGCGGTGGTGGTCATCATCAAAACCCTGACCACCGGGGTGGATGTACCCGGTTATGCCTCGACCATGGTGGTCATTCTGTTCCTGGGCGGGATCCAGCTGTTCTTTCTGGGGCTGCTCGGGGAGTACGTGGGTCGAATTTACAAGGAAGTGAAAAACCGACCGATCTATCTGGTGGCGGCCAAGTGGGGCTTCGATGACGATCAGACTGCTTAGGCAACTGGTCTGCTTTGGCATCGTCGGCGTCGCTGCGACCCTGACCCACTACCTGATGGCACTGAGCAGCCATGAGGGACTGGGCCTAAACCTGTACGCCGCCAATCTGTTGGGCTATGTGACCGCCATGACCGTGTCCTTCTACGGCCATGGCTGGCTGACCTTTAGGGTAGCGCTCACCCGCGCCACCCTGCAACGCTTTGTGGTCGCCTCGGTTTCCACTTTCCTCTCCAGCGAAATACTTCTCTGGGCGCTAGAGACCGGCACGTCGCTCCCCCATCGAATCACCCTGAGCATTGTGGTGATATCCGTGCCCGTCGTCTCTTTTATCCTCAATAAGTTCTGGGTCTATCGCCCCGGATCAGCTGCCAGTAGGTCGGATTAGCGAAGCGTAATCCGACACCAACCACGACTCAGCGAATTTGTCGGATTACGCTGCGCTAATCCGACCTACGCATATATCGTCCCGAACCAGCTGCCACTCAGTCGGTCCTGACGCTAAACAAGCTTAAAGGGCATTGGTTGGGTCAGAGAATCAATGATCGCACACTCCGCGTTATCATCCCCGGCGCAGTGCTCCGCCATGGTCACCAGGGTATCCCGCATCGCCTCCAGGCGAGCCAGCTGTTCATCCACCTGCGCCACCCGCTCCAACACCAGCGCCTTGACCTCTGCACTGCGCCGGTGCGGGTCCCGGTAAAGATCCAGCAACTCCCGGCACTCATCCAACGTAAATCCCACCGCCCGGGCACGCTGCAAAAACTGAAGCTGCTCCACATCCGCCTGCCGGTAATCCCGGTAACCATTGGCCGCCCGGTGCGGACACACCAACCCGATGCTCTCGTAATAACGGATCGTCTTCGGGTTCAACCCGCTGCGCTCCGCCGCCTGACCAATATTCATCCAACCTCCTCTTAAACACTGCCGGTCAATTGGCCCGGCAAAGATTACACTAACTATAACCTTTAAAATGGCGCCTGACTACTTATTGATCAATACTGGCCAGAAACCTCCTCGAGAACAGTGTGACAAGGCGCACACTTAAACGGCATTTTTGCTATCCACATCAAAGACTTACAAATTATATTTGACAAATAGAATGAAAAGTCTAGATTAGACATTAAACACCGAGCCGGAGTGGCCGCCATGGAATACCTGAGTATGACCAGTCCCGAGTGGGAAACCATGTGGGATCAACTTGCGGAAGACCGCCTGAATCAGGGCGATCCGATCTGTGAATTCGCCGGCCAGGCCTGGGAGTACATGGGGTCAACCAAAGACCACCACCACTTCCGCCACCCCTGCCACCCGGCCACAGAGAAAACCGAGTACATCTACCTCGAACGCGCTGGCGTCGCCCTCGCCTGGGCCGTGTGATCCGCGGGGCATACGCTCAATAACCGGCAGATTGCGCCTTGCACGCAACCTGCCGAATCGGGCTCAAACACCAATATTCTTCAGCGTCTCCAGAATCTCCCGCATCACCGCCGCCGTACGCGGATGCTCCGCCGCCATCTCCTCCACCAACAACTCCAGAGTATCCAACGGCACCGGCTCACCGTACTGATCCTTCGCCCCCTTCGGATGGGTGTGCAACTCCAACTGCTCCATCAAATGCTTCTGCTGCTCACTGGGCTCCTCGTTGCCGTACATCTCATGCAACTGGGTAATCAGACTTCTGGCTTTTTCCTGGGGCATAAAGACCTCGTTTTTTGGGTTAACTTGCTTCGCTGACTTTGCAGTGTTGTATTCGACTGTACCTTGCGTGCTTATTGGTGGATGACGAACCATAACGCTGCGCTCTGCTCCACCCTACGGCTAATGCGCAACCCTTGGCACTGAGGGGCGCTGTGCGGTAAACCCTTGTGAGACCGTGGAGCCGGGGACCGGC
>NZ_DFTP01000027.1:6852-8782 GCF_002381585.1 Marinimicrobium sp. UBA4209 | reverse complement strand
AGGGACGTATGTACGGCGTGTCTCACAAGGGTTTACCGCACAGTGACCCGGACGTTACGCAAACACCCACCACCAGATTATAGACCCTACTGATTCATTAAGTTTCGGCGTTTGGCCTCGCGGGCTTCACGGGCTGCAACGCCATACTCCTTCCAATGCCCCTTACGCCAACGCCACCACTTGATCGCCGCCCGCACCGACTCATCCGCCAACGCCGCCGACATCACCCCGTAAATACCCCAACCCAACGTAATAGTCAGCACATAAGCCAAGGGTACCGAGAACAACCAGATCACCGCAATCGTCGAATAAGAGATAAACGCCGCGTCCCCCGTCGAGCGCAGCGCCGAGCCCATCACAATGTTCACCGTACGCGCGGGCTCCGCCACAAACGCCAATACAAACACCCAAAACCCGAATGCCAGAATTGCCGGATCATCGGTATAAATCCCCAGCATCTGCTGGTTTAACGCCACCCATAGCAGCGCCAGCAACCCCGTACCCCAGATGGCCACCTTCACACTGTGACGCATCTGCCGATCCGCCTCGGCAAACTCATTGCGCCCGACCCGCTGGGCGATGATCACCTCCGTCGCCATGCCCAGCGCGACGGAAATCATCAGGCAGAACAGAAACGTATTGAAAGCGTAGACCTTTACCTTCAACGCCAGGTCTCCCACCCCGGCGACAATCCAGTTCAACACAATCATGTACATATTGAACGACACCGGCTCCAGGCTCGCTGGGGCGGCAATCCGCAGTACCGGCTTGATCAGAGAACGAAACTCCCGAACCCCCTGCCTCAATGGCAGGCGCAGACCGAGTTTGAAATGCACGATACTGAAGGTGAACACGAAGCTGCAGAAAATTGCCGCGACGCTGGCCATGGCCACGCCGTCAACGCCCATCCTGGGAACGCCAAACAACCCGAATACGACGATGCTGTTGCCGAGGATATTTGCCCCGAAGAAGACAAAGTTACTGATGGTGTTCCACTTTGGTTCGCCGTAGACATTGAGGATCGTCTGGTAAGACGCCCGCAGGCCCCAGATGGCCACCATCCAGCCGATGATGCCCAGGTAGGTCACCGCGTGGGTTTCCACCGTCTCCGACAGCGGCATCCAACCGGCGACGTAGGCGCCGCCGATGTTGATGGCCATTGCGGTGAGCACGGCCAGGCCCATGATCAGAAACACGTAGGCCATGATGGTGGCGTTGGCGGTGTCGTATTTGTTGGCCCCGATGCGCTGGCTGGCGATGCTGGAGCCGGCAAAGGCGGTCACCATGAGCAGGGTGTTGCCGGCGAATACCAAGGGCGATACGGCGCCCACGGCGGCCGCCGCGCTGTCGGAGATCCGGCTCAGGAAGAACATGTCGGTGAGCGGAATGGTAAAGGTCACCGCCTGATCCACCAACATGGGCGCACTCATGCCCCACAGGCCTTTGTCCAGGACGCGACTTTTTGGTTGATGACTCAAGAATGGGCCTCGTTGCGGTGTAGATGGTTAAGAGTTTAACGTTTATTTTAAGCGGCGTAGGTTCGTCACGACCGGACCAAGAAGGGGGAATACCCTTTCAAGACACGCCGTGAATACGTGATGTGCATGGACGCACGAATGCCGCGATGGCATGGATGCCATAGAGCGGCCCATGTAGGCTCGCATCGCGGGTCCCCCGCTCCACGGTCTTGAAAGGGTATTCCCCCTTCTTGGTCCTTAGTGCGACTAGTTAGGTGCGATGGTGTCATGCAACGTATAGTTGGGTAACGGCGGATGCGGCCTGTGGCCTTATCCGCCCTACGCGACCTGAGTGCCTGATTGTCTTTTTGGTGCTATTTCCCGAAACTGGACGCTGGCACCGCGGAGGTTGGGTAACCCCTTGGGAGACCGTCACCTGCCTGGACGGCAGGTGATGAGCCCCCAGGGATGGG
>NZ_DFTP01000027.1:848-6837 GCF_002381585.1 Marinimicrobium sp. UBA4209 | reverse complement strand
GTACCTCATAGAACCAAAAACACCTATGCAGCTTCGCGCAATACTACGGCTGGTGGGGTGGTGACTACGCTGCGGCAGCTCAGGGCGCCCAAGAGGCCGACGAAGGCGGCGCCCAGGATCGGGCCCAATACCCAGAAAAGGTAGTGCGGTCGGATCGGGATTTCCAGTACGAAGTGCTGCAGGCTCATCAACAGCGCCTCCGAGCCGAGCACGGCAATCAACCCCGACAGGCCACCGAGAATCGAAAACTCCGCCCAGACACTGCCCACTACCAACCGGCGCGGACTGCCCAGGGCACGCAGCAGACCAGCCTCCTGTTTGCGTGCATCCAGGCTGGTCGTGACCGCCGCCAGAAGTACCAGGATGCCGCCAATTACCGTGAGCACCAGAACCAACTGAATGCCCTTGGTCACCTGGGTGACAATCGATCGGATCTGCTCGAATACCCGATCCAGTTCGATCAGCAGAATGGTGGGGTACTCACGCATCAGGTCGTTGATCAGTGTTTTCTGGCTGGCCGGAACATAGGCACTGGTGATGTAGGTGGCGGAAAAGCCGTCCAGGGCTCCAGGCTCAAAGATGAAAAAGAAGTTTGGATTCATGGAGCGCCAGTCCAGCGTCCGCAAACTGGTCACCTCCGCTTCCATTGTCAGTCCGCCGATCGAAAACCGTAAGGTATCTCCCAGCTCAATGCCCAGCTCGCCCGCCAGCTCCTGCTCCACCGACACGCCGGGCAGCTCGCCACCGGACCACTGATCCCACCACTGCCCGGCCACTACCTCGTTGTCTTCCGCCAGGGTGTCTGTCCAGGTCAGGTTGGCCTCGCGGTTCAGGCGTTCCCGGGACTTTTCCTGCTCGTTGATGTGTGTAAGGCGACCCCTCACCATGGGGTACAGCGGTTGTCGGTCCAGGGATTCGCGGTCGAGCATGGTCTGTACCGGCTCGACGTCTTCGGGTGCCACATTGACCAGGAAGTGGTTGGGAGCATCCTCCGGTAACTGGGCTTGCCAATCCTGTATCAGCGAGGTGCGCACCACAGTCAGGGTGATCAGCAGCATGATCGCCACCGAGAAGATCACCATCTGCACCAGGCTGTGGCCGCGCCGGCGCTGCAGGTTGGCCACTGCCAGGCGCCAGACGCTGCTGGCCCCGGTGGTGAGTTTGCGGCTCAGGTGCAGCAGTCCGAGGCCGAGGATGGCGGTCACCACAACCACCACCAGCAGGGCCGCCACGACGCTCGCCGCCAGCGCCCAATCCCGGCTGAACAATACCACCAGCAACACTACGGCGAGCAACGCCAGCATTACCTGAGTCCAGACCTGAACTTTATCGACGCTCAGCTCCCGACGCAGAATTTTCAGGGGCGGCACTTTGGGCAGGAACCACAGGGCGGGCAAGGCGAAGAACATCAGGCACACCAGACCGCTCAGTACGCTCAGCACATAGGCCAGCCAGCCCGGTTGGGCCAGGTTCAGGGCGAAGAAGTTCGACAGGCCGTAAGCCACCAACTGCTGGAAGCCCTCCCCCAGGCCGACACCAATGACGGAGGCCACCAATGACAGGAGAATCAGCTGACCGAAGTAGAGGTTCCGAATACGCTGGCTGCCCGCTCCGAGGCTTTTCATCAGGGCGACCTGATCCACATGGCGATCGGCAAACTGGCGGGCCGCAAGCCCGATGGCAACACCGGCCAACAGCACGCCCACCACGGCGGCCAACAGCAGAAACTGTTTGCCGCGATCCAGGGTCCGGGCGAGATTGCGTTGGGAGGACTCTATGTCCACCACCCGATAGTGGTCCGTCAGTTGCGGTTCCAGCCAGGTTAAAAAACCTTCCAGGTCGGCGAGCCGGTCGGCGGCCAGCAGCCATTGGTAGCTCACCCGGCTGCCCGGCTGCACCACGCGGGTTGCCGGCAGGTCCTGAAGGTTCATCAGGACCCGGCCACCGGTCATGAAAATGGAACTGGCACCGTCGGGTTGACGCACCAGAACACGGCTGGCCACCAGCTCCGCCTCGCCGACACCAAAGGTATCACCCAGCTCAATGCCCAGCAGGGGCAGCATGCGTGCATCCACCCAGGCTTCGCCCGGCGCCGGGATGCCAGTGGCTTCTTCCGGAGGTTTGGTCGTCCAGGGTTGATCGGTGGTTTCCACCACACCACGCAGTGGGTAGCCCTCGTCCACCGCCTTGATGGAGGCCAGGTGCATCTCATCACCCCGATACACCATGGAGGAAAACTCCACCAATCGGGACTGCTGAAGATCGCGTTCGCCGGCTTCTTCAGCCCAGGCTGGATCATGAGGCTGGGACGCCCGAACCACCCGGTCCGCCCCCAGCAGATTGTTGCTTTGCTGTACCAGAGTGGCTTCGAGCCGATCGGTAAAAATGGCGATGGCACTGACCACCATCACGGCCATCACCAGGGCGATGCTCAGCAATCGCACTTCCCCGCTGCGCCAATTGCGCCAGAGTAGTCTTGCGGCCAGCATTGGCTCAGGCCTCCTCTGGCACGGGGTCAGTTTCCGGTTCAAGGGAACCGGCCACCAGATGAACGCGACGACCGCAGCGTTGGGCCAAGCGCTCCTCGTGGGTAATCAGAATCAGGGTGGTGCCCTGCTCGCGATTCAGTTCAAACAGCAGATCGATGATTTTGGCACCGGTGTGAATATCGAGGTTGCCCGTGGGCTCGTCGGCAAACAGCACCTTGGGCTGGCTGGCAAAGGCCCGCGCCACCGCCACTCGCTGCTGCTCACCACCGGAGAGCTGTTGCGGGTAGTGGGTCAGACGCTCGGCAAGTCCCACCCGAGCCAGGTACTCCTCGGCCCGACTACGGGCATTCTTCATGCCATGCAGCTCCATGGGGAGCATGACGTTTTCCAGCGCGGTCAGGCCCGGCAGCAGTTGAAACGACTGGAATACGAAACCGACGGATTCGGCCCGAACTTGTGCCCGTCCCTCTTCGTCCAGTGCGGTCAGGTTCTGGCCGCACAGCTGCACTTCACCGAAACTGGGCAGGTCCAGCCCCGCCAGGATGCCCAGCAGCGTTGATTTGCCGGAGCCCGAAGGGCCGGTGATTGCCACACTTTCTCCCGCCGCCACCGATAGGGAAATGCGGTGCAGAATGGTCAATTGCCCTTCTGCGGTCGAAACCACTTTGCCAACGCCGTTGGCCTGTACCAGTGCCGTGGAAGTCATGAAATGTCCTGGTTCGTCAAAAAACAGAGTGACCTATTGCACCTTGGTTACGAGAGGGTGTCAAAACGGTTCACAATTCTTTACGGTGACCCTTAGTCGCCCGATCAGCGTACCCATGCAGTATGAGCCTCTCAGAGGTTATTATTGCACCTGTGTCCACCCACTGAGCCGGAACCGCCCATGACGTTACACCGCACACTGCACTGTATTTCCCTTGCCCTGCTGCTCTCGCTCGCCTCAGTGGCCTGGGCAGAGTCCCCACGCGTCCTGGTACTGGGTGACAGCCTGAGTGCGGCCTACGGCATTGACGAGGAGGATGGCTGGGTCAACCTGCTCAATGAGCGACTGGAGCGCGAAGGCTACCCCCATACGGTGGTGAATGCCAGCGTCAGCGGTGAAACCACTGAAGGCGGCCTAAAGCGCCTTCCCCGGCTGCTGAGCGAGCACAACCCGGAATGGGTGATTCTGGAGCTGGGCGGCAATGATGGTTTACGCGGTTACCCGGTCAGCGATCTCGCCGACAACCTCGCCGCAATGATTCAATTGAGCCGGGAACAAGGGGCAGAGGTAGTGCTCTTGGGCATGCAGATTCCCTCCAATTATGGCCCGCGCTATACCGATCAGTTTACCGCCGTGTATCCGCAGCTGGCCCAGGAAGAAGATGTGCCACTGGTGGCGTTTATGCTAGAAGGCATCGCCACGAAGGATGAGTTGATGCAGCGAGACGGCATTCACCCCAACGCCGAAGCGCAGCCAAAAATTCTGGAGAATGTTTGGCCGATGTTGCGTGAGGTACTTCAGGCGCACTAAGAGCGTGATCTCGGGGTACGTTTGATGTCGGCTTACGCGCGGTGCGCTAAGCCGACCTACTGGAGAGTTGTGTAGGTCGGCTTAGCGCAACGCGCGTAAGCCGACGAACACCTCGGACTTCATTTACGCCGGCTCCAAATACTCCACCATCAACTGCACGGACTGACGCCCGCGAAACTCGTTCACATCCAACCGATACGCCAGGTGCACACGCTGCACGGACGGATTGGGCCACAACTCCGGATCAATATTGAACGCAATGGCGTCCACCAGATGTTGTCCCTGCGAATCCAGCGCCAACGTCATTTTCAGGTGTTTCTCCCCCACCAGCCTCTGCTGAACCAGCGCAAAATCCCCATCGAACAGCGGCTCCGGAAAATGCTGTCCCCAGGGGCCTGCGTTGCGCAGCAAACTGGCCAGTTCCAGGTTCACTTCCGTGGGCGTCAAATTACCGTCGCTGACCAACACCGGCTGCAGGTCCTCCGGCTGCAATTGACGTTTTACTTCTTCGTCAAAGGCCTGCTGAAACGCGTCGAAATTCTCCCGAGAGAGCGTCATCCCCGCCGCCATGGCATGGCCGCCGAACTTGTTCAACAGATGCGGATGACGGGCCGCCACCGCATCCAGCGCATCGCGGATGTGCAAACCGGCAATTGAGCGAGCCGAACCTTTGATCTCCCCTTCCCCGGCATCGGCAAACACGATCACCGGACGGTGCAGACGATCCTTGATGCGCGACGCCAGAATACCGATCACACCCTGGTGCCAATTACCGTCATACAGGCAGAGCCCCCAGGGCAGCGCCTGATTTTCTTCATCCAGCTGCAGCCGATTGAGCATGGCCACCGCTTCCTTCTGCATGCCACTCTCAATCGCCTTGCGATCGCGGTTGAGCTCGTCCAGCGTCAACGCCATCTCCCGGGCCAGCTCATCGCTGTCGCACATCAGACACTGAATGCCCACGGAAATATCGTCCAGGCGTCCCGCCGCGTTCAGCCGTGGGCCAATGGCAAACCCCAGGTCACTGGCCACCAGCCGGTGCATCTGTCGCCCGGCCACATCCAGCAGGGCAATAATGCCCGGGCGAGCCACACCGGCGCGAATGCGCTGTAAGCCCTGAGACACCAGAATGCGGTTATTGTGATCCAGCGGCACCACGTCCGCCACCGTACCGAGGGCCACCAGATCGAGAAAATTCGCCATATTGGGCTCGGGCTGGCCCTGGGCAAACCAGCCCCGCTGACGCAACTCCGCCCGCAGGGCGTTCATCACGTAAAAAATAACACCAACACCTGCCAGGTTTTTACTGGGAAACGGGCAGCCCGGCTGGTTGGGGTTCACAATGGCTTCGGCGGAGGGCAGCTCATCACCGGGCAGGTGATGATCCGTCACCACCACCGCAATCCCATGCTCCTGCGCCGCACGCACCCCCTCGACACTGGAAATACCGTTATCCACCGTCACAATCACATCCGGCGCCATCGCCGCCGCCACTTCTACGATCTCCGGCGTCAGCCCATAGCCGTACTCAAACCGGTTGGGCACCAGAAAATCCACACTCGCCAGGCCCATGGCCTGCAACGCCATCACCGCCAACGCCGAACTGGTGGCGCCGTCAGCGTCGAAGTCACCCACCACCAACACATTGGCCTGTGCCTCGACCGCATCGGCCAATAGAGCCACCGCTTCGGGCAGGCCTTTGAAGGTGGGTTTGTGCAGGTGTTGCAGCTTGTGGGAGAGTTCTTCCGAGCGAGAGACGCCTCTCAGCCGATAAAGGCGATCCAGCAACGGAGGAAGGTCACCAGCCAGAGGGGTTTCCAGAGAGTGTTCAGGAGGTGTGCGTCGGAGGATGGTTTTTTGCATGAGGTCCGTCGGTGAAATTAGAGGGATTCGGCTTTGGTTACGGCGGATGCGCCTTCGGCTTATCCGCCCTACGCGATCCTTGGCACAGAGGGACGGGAAGGGGAAGCCCTTTCAAGACCGT
>NZ_DFTP01000027.1:0-793 GCF_002381585.1 Marinimicrobium sp. UBA4209 | reverse complement strand
GTGTCTTGAAAGGGCTTCCCCTTTCCGGCCCGGGCGTGAAGAGCTCACTTCACCCAATCCGGGCCGCTTGAGCGCCCTACGCTTTCAAATTTTTGGCGATGTAGGACTGTACGGTGCCGATGTCGTTGGCCAATACTTCGTAGCGCTCCTCGCGCTGGAAGAGGTCCGCCATGTGGTGTGGAAGCGCCGGATCGGTATCCTGACCGGCCTTGCGCACCGCCTCCGGGAATTTCGCCGGATGGGCCGTGGCCAGGCAGACCATCGGAATATCCTGACGACGGCGCGTTTCGCGGGCCGCCTTCAAACCGATCGCCGTATGCGGATCCAGCAGGTATTCAGTGCGCTCAAACACATCTCGAATCACCTCCAGCATCACATCATCATCCACCTTGTAACTGCTGAACAGCTCACGCGCCTTCGACAACGCCGACTCATCCAGATGCATGGCGCCGGACTTGAAGTCCTCCATCAGGCCACGGATTTTGTCACCGTCGCGATCGTACAGATCGAACAACATGCGCTCGAAGTTACTGGATACCATGATATCCATGCTCGGCGACAAGGTATGCTGGAGCGGCTGCTTGCTGTGATCATTGCCACTCAGGCAGCGATGCAGAATATCGTTGCTGTTGGTGGCGATCACCAACTGATCGATGGGCAGCCCCATGCGCTTGGCCAGATAACCGGCAAAAATATCGCCGAAGTTACCCGTAGGCACCGAGAAAGAGATAGGACGTGCCGGTGCGCCCAACGCCAGACCCGCGTAAAAGTAGTAAACGATCTGGGCCATGAT
>NZ_DFTP01000022.1:31543-32097 GCF_002381585.1 Marinimicrobium sp. UBA4209 | reverse complement strand
AAGCGCAAAGCGCGCACCCGCCGCAACCCAGAGTCACCCACCCACGCCGCCTCAGAGGTCGACTATTTTGACGGTTTCGCGTATCTTAGGCGCCTTTCCATCCGCGTTTATTGATCGGACGACAACACTGAGCCTGAAAAGCCGACTATGAATCTGAATTATCTGGAATTTGAACAGCCCATCGCCGAACTCGAAGGCAAAATCGAAGAGCTGCAGCTGGTGGGCAGCGATAATGACCTCAATATCACCGAGGAAATTGCCAAGCTGCGCGAAAAGAGCACCAAGCTTACCGAGAGCATCTACGCGCAACTGACCCCCTGGCAAGTGGTGCAGGTGGCCCGCCACCCGCATCGCCCCTATACCTCTGACTACATCAAACGTCTGTTCACCGATTGGGATGAGCTGCACGGTGACCGCCATTTCGGCGATGATCACGCAATTATCGGCGGCGTTGCCCGCTTGGACGGCAAACCCGTCATGGTGATTGGCGAGGAAAAAGGTCGTAGTGTCAACGATAAGGTGTATCGCAACTTCGGTATGCCGCGCCCGGAAGG
>NZ_DFTP01000022.1:6873-31416 GCF_002381585.1 Marinimicrobium sp. UBA4209 | reverse complement strand
CGCACGCCGATCATCTGCACCGTGATTGGTGAGGGCTCCTCCGGTGGCGCCCTGGCCATTGGCGTGGGCGATCAGCTCAACATGCTGCAGTACTCCACCTATTTTGTGATCTCGCCGGAAGGCTGTGCCAACATCATCTGGAAAACCGTGGCCAAGGCGCCCCAGGCCGCCGAGGCCATGGGTGTGACCTCCACCGTGCTGGAGGAGTTGGGCATTGTGGATGAAACCATTCCGGAACCCTTGGGCGGCGCCCACCGGGATATCGACGCCATGGCGAGCAAGCTCAAGGAGCGCTTGAGTGCGCAGCTGGATCGTCTGAGCAACGAGCCCATCGACGATTTGCTCGAGCGTCGCTACCAGCGCCTGATGAGTTACGGCAATCCCTGATCCTGAACTGGATTGGTGTGACTATGAAAAAACCGCTCCGTTGTGAGCGGTTTTTTTATGTGTGGTGGTTGTAACCTAGGCGTTCGCCAGCAGCCGATCGTACTTGCGACTCAGCAGCTCATAGAACTTCTCCCGGGTGCGCGCTACCTCTTTTTTGAACGCAGCAATCTGCTCCAGGCTGATATCCTCCCGCCCGGCATACACCTGCTTGCGGAACTGGGCAATCTGACTGCCGTACAGGCGCAGGCTGCGCTCGAGGTTGTTTTCACCGAGCATGAGCAGCTTGGCCTCGGCATCCGCCAGCCCTTTGAACTCGTTCACCAACTCGGCGCTGATCTGTTCCAGCTCGGCGCGGCGCTCTTTGGGCCAGCGTTTGCCAAACTGGATGGATTCGGCGGCCAGTGACGAGTATTTGGCGAAGGTGTGGGTAACCCGCCCGACTTGTCCGGACACGTCTTCCAGCAGGCTGAGTTTGCGGTTTTCCTGGGGGGAGCGGGAGCCGACAATGGCGTTGCGCCGCATGACCCACCATCCGGCCACCCCGGCGATGAGTGCCCCCAGGGCGACTTTGAGGGAGGTATCCAGCAGTTCGATAAAGATCGCGCTATCCACGGTTTGAGTCCTCGAAGACAAAAACTTGACGTTATGAAGGTTTGTCTCGGATTACTGCAAAAATAGCGCCAGGTGTTGCCTGTTTGCCAGGGACGTTGTAGCGGAGTGCTGCGGGTGGATATCTCCGGGAGATAGCTGACTCTCGCCTGTATCGACTTGCTAGTGAGTAGGTCGGATTAGCGCGAAGCGTGTAATCCGACATTGCTTGGCGAAAAACCACTGCTTGAGGAGAGCCCATGTCGGATTACGCTGTGCTAATCCGACCTACTCACTACCTCCAGCCAACGTTCGGCTACTCCTGGCGGAGGAAGGGTGAGCCCCTTTGAGACCGTCACCGGCCTGGATGGCCGGTGCAGAGCGTACAGGGATGTATTCACAGCGTGTCTCAAAGGGGCTTACCCTTCCGCAGCACTGTAATGCGGAGTCCCCCGACTTCCAACGTGAGGGCAACATTCACCCCCCAGCAATCTTCACCGTAAATCCTTTCTTCTCAAGTGCCGGCTTCAGCTTTTCCCGGACATCACCCTGAATCGTCACCTCACCGTCCTTGATCGTGCCGCCCACACCGCAGAGCTTCTTCAGCTCCTTCGCCAGCGCCTTCAATTCCGCGCCGGCCAGCGGAATCCCCTTGATCAGAGTCACCGCCTTACCGCCGCGGCCCTTGGTCTCGCGGTGCAAACGCACAATGCCATCGCCTGCGGGGGGTGCCTCCGGCTCCTCGGCTTGCGGCTTGATGCGACCCACTTCCGTCGAATACACCAGACGACTGTTCTTGCTCATCGAAACAACCTCCCCAGGGACAAAACCCCCATGATACCAACCTCAATGATAGAATCCCTCCCGATTTTCGACCAAAGCCTATCGACAAGGGGATACCAGTGACATCGAACAATCTGCCGTGGCGACTGTTGAAAGGGGCGTTGCTAATGAGTGCCGGCTGGGCATTGATGGCCTGCAGTGATAGCGAATCGGGTGGCAGCGCCCAGGCATCACTCAGTCCCGAGGAGCAGCGTATTGCCGAGGGTAAACGGGTGGCACGTATGTGCGTCGGCTGTCACGGGCCCGAAGGGGTCTCCAGAGTGGCCTCTTACCCCTCGATTGCCGGTTTGCCGCAAGAGTACCTGGAGCAGCAGTTACATGCCTTTCGCAGCGGCGAACGGGATAACCCCATGATGGGCTCAGTGGCACGTAACCTTAGCGATGAGGCGATCGATTCCCTGAGCCACTACTTCGCCAGTCTGCCGGGAGCCGGTGATGAGTGAGGTTCAGGGACGCTGGACGGATCGCTGGCTGCCACTGGTAAACGCCTTTCAGGAGAATATGGCCGAGGCCGGTGAAGAGGCGGCGGCACTGGCGGTGTATCGTGCCGGTGAGCCGCTGGTGAGCCTCTGGGCGGGGGAGGCCTCGCCGGGGCACTCCTGGCAGGAGGATACCCAGGTCAATCTGTTTTCCGCCAGTAAGGGGATAGTGGCGCTATCCATACTGCAGCTGGTGGATGCCCGGCAGCTGGATCTGGAAAAACCAGTGGCTCACTATTGGCCCGAGTTCGCCCAACAGGGCAAAAGTGGCATCCGGGTCAGGGATCTGCTGAGTCACCGGTCGGGCCTGTCCGCGCTTCAGGACCGGGTCGCGGAGGATGACATCTTCGACTGGGATGCCATGGTTGAGCGTATCGAGCGGGCCGAGCCCTGGTGGTCCCCCGGTACGGCCCAGGGCTACTCCCCGTTTCTGTTCGGCTGGGCACTGGGCGAGCTGGTGCGTCGCATTACCGGGGCGGAGCGCTTCAATGATTGGGTCGCGGATCGTATTACCCAGCCCCTCGGGCTCGGACTGGGCTTCGGCGCCCGGGGTGAGGTGTCGCTGGCGCAGGCCCGGCCGCTGAAAAAGGCGCTCGGTGGCGCCAGTAACGGAGCGGACAGCCAGTCGCTGGGGAAAATCATGAAGGCCGACCCTCGCGGTGTCACCAACAAAGCCTTCAGCAACCCCATGACCCTCCTGACCGCCGCCAATACCGAGCAGTGGCGCCAGGCCGAGATACCCGCCGCCAATGGCCACAGCAGCGCGCGCGACCTGGCGGCTCTGTATGGCGCACTGGCCAATCGGGGCGATCTGGGCGGTGTGCGCCTGCTCTCGGAAAAGCAGCTCGCACTGTGTGGCGACGAGCTGACCTTCGAGCAAGACCGCGTACTCGGTTTGCCGCTGCGGTTCGGGCACGGTTTCATGTTGTCCCAGAAGCGCGCTGACTGCCGCTTTGGGCGGGGCCGAGGCGGTTTTGGTCACCCGGGAGCGGGGGGCTGCCTCGGTTTTGCCGATCCGGACTACGGCATTGGTTTCGGCTATGTCACCGGGCGGATGGGGCAGAGCCTGCTTATCGACCCCCGCCCACAACGCCTGATCAATGCCCTCTATGACTGCCTGGGAGAAGCGCCATGAGTGACTCTGATACCTTGGAAGATCTGCAATCACGCCTGGCGTTTCAGGAGCAGACACTGACCGACCTCAACGATGTGGTGGCGCGCCAGACCGAACAGATAGATCGTCTGGAACAGCAACTGCGGGCGCTGGCCGACAAGTACCGGGACTTGAGAGATGCGGTGGAGCAGTCTCCGGGGGAGGAGGGCGGCAGTCCGGCCGACGAGCGCCCGCCGCATTACTGACGACTTTTCGGATGTATGGTGGTTTTTGACGATAGGCGTTGCCTTGAGCGCTCATTCAGCGGGTGTTTTTCGTCTACACTTGGGTCACCCATTATCATTTCGAGTAAAGAGTCGACCTTCAGAACATGCCGCAGGGATACTCCGGTCAGTCCAATGCCGCTCCGCTAACCGGCTCGCTCTCCGATCCTGATCTGGTGGGGTCGGCGCTCAGTGCGTCGGATATTGCACTCTGGGAGCTCTCGTTGAATGACCGGACGCTGATGCTGTCCGACACGATATATCGCTGGGTTCCGGAGCTGGGCGAGATCGCCGATGAGACCCAGTTACTGGCGCTTATGCCTCCGGCGGATCAATACCTGTTTCAGCAGACGTTTTCCGCCCATCGCCAGGGCGATGGGCCCGCCTCCTGTGAGGTCTGTCTGGCCGGCCTGGCCAGCCAGCCCCGGCTGCGCTTTATGGGGCGCCGATGCCGGACCGACTCGGGGGCTCATCACTATGTGGGGGCGGTGGTCAGCAGTCAGCATTGGCTGGCCAACCCCGGTCCCGAGTATGTTCAAAGCCTGCTCTCCCGCCTGTTTGCCGAAAGTCCGATTGCCAGTTTTGTCACCGATCCGGACGGGGTAATGCTCGAATGCAATCACGCCCTGGAAGTTCTGCTGCAGCTCACTCCTCGCCAGAGTACCGCCGGAATCGGTCGCTACCGGGTATTGCGTGACCGGGTGCTGCAGGCGCGCCCGGATCTGTTGAGCCGGGTGCGACGTGTGTTTCAGCAAGGCGAAATTCAGTGTTTCGACCTGGATTACCCTCTGGCCAATGTGCACCGCAATGAGTTGTTTACCGAGCAGGAGGTTCCGCTCAGGGTGAGTTTTCTGCCCATGCGGGACCGCTACGGTGACGTGACCCGGGTGCTGATTCAGTGTCAGGACCGCAGCGGCGAGCGCAGTGCTCACCAGGAGCTGTTACACCGGGATCAGCTGCTCTACAGCCTGATCAACAACTCGCACAACCTGGTGTCGATCAAATCACTGGACGGCAAGTACCTGCTGGTTAACGACAGCTTTGCCCGCTGGTTTGGCCGGGATGCCGACGATCTGTGCGGGCAGACCGACGATGACCTGTTTCCCTCCCCGATTGCGTAGCAGCGACGGGTGCAGGAGCAGGCACTGCTGGCCGGCGCTCTGCCGGCGGAGGTCGAAGAAGTTCTGCCGGGGAAGGACGGTCGCCAGTACACCTTTGTCTGTGTTCGTTTCCCAATCGAGGGGCCCGACGGAGCCCAGCGGGGAATCGGTCAGATCATGACCGACATCACCCGTCAGAAAGCCATTGAGCGCAGCTTGCAGAGTCAGCAGCAGGAGCTGAGGCTGTTGCTGGACTCCATGCGTGCCGGGATCGGCTATTTCGATCGCTGGGGATTGGTGAAGGATTTCAATGAGCTTGCCAGAGGCCTGCTCGGATCAGCGTTGCAGGTGGGCAAAAGTTTTCTCGAAGTCGCCCCTCAGTGGGACAGCCCGGAAGAGCGTCAGCGAGAGTTGATGCAGGTGGTCCGCACCGGTGATGCCCAGTTGAATTCCGTTGAAAGTGCGCAGCGGGACGGGTCGCGTCACTGGTTTTCGGTCGACAAGATTCCGACCAAAAACAATCAGGGCTACGTCAACGGGGTACTGTTGGTAGTCAACGACATTACCGACAGTGTTCTGCGCGAACGGGCGCTGGCCCAGAGCGAGGCACGCTATCGGGCTTTCATCGCCAACAGCTCCGAGGCCATCTGGCGTTACGATATGACGCCACCGGTGCCCACGGATCTGACACCGGATGAACAGGAGGCCGCGATTGTCCGCAGTGCCCGTCTGGCGGAAGGCAACCGGGTTCTGGCGCAGATCATGGGGGCGCCCTCGGTCGAGTCACTGTTGGGTAGCGGTTTGCGGGAAACCGGCTCCAGTCGGTATCGCTTCGATGTCCAACAATTCATTGGCAACGGCTATCAACTGATCGACTATGAAATTGCCCGAAGTGATCCGCGCGGCCGGGGCGAGATCCACTTCCAGATTTCCTGTGTCGGTGAAGTCGAAAACGGGTCGCTGTGTCGCGTCTGGGGAACCAGTAAAGACATCACCGCGCGCAAACGGTACGAAGAGAAACTCGAGTATCAGGCCACCCACGATGCCTTGACCCGGCTGCCCAATCGCACCCGTCTGTACCGGGAGATGGAGCGTTGGTTGAAACAGTCGGATGGGCGTAAGGCGGCCCTTTTGTTGATTGATCTGGATCGCTTCAAGGAAATCAACGATACCCTCGGTCACTCCGTCGGCGACCAGTTACTGAGCCAGATTGGGCCGAGGCTGAGTAGCGAAATGGCCGACACGGAGGGGTTGGTTGCCCGCCTGGGCGGTGATGAGTTTGCGATTTTTCTGCCGGATATTCGCCACCACCGACAGGCATTGGTGTTGGGACATCGGGTACTGGATGCGCTGCGCAACGAGTTTGTTATTGAAGGCTACACCGCAGAAATCAGCGCCAGTATCGGCATTTCGATGAGTCCCGATCAGGCCAGCGATGTCAGTACCCTGATGCGCTATGCGGATGTTGCCATGTACTGCGCCAAGTCGGAAATGACCGGTGTGGCCCTGTATGACGGTGAAAAAGACCCGCACTCTCCTCAGCGACTGTCATTGATCAACGAACTCGGGCGGGCCATTCGGGAAGATCAGCTGTGCCTGCATTTTCAGCCCAAAATCGAACTGCACGGTCAGCGCTGTTACGGCCTGGAGGCGCTATTGCGCTGGCAGCATCCGACACTGGGCATGATTTCACCGGCGGACTTTATCCCCATCGCCGAAGCCACCAACCTGATTCACCCGCTGACCCACTGGGTGTTAAAGCAGAGCATAGCCACCTGCTGTGAATGGCACAGCGCGGGATTCCCGCTGAGCGTGGCGGTCAACCTGTCCGCGCGGAACCTGATGGACGACACTCTGCCTCGACAGGTGGAGTTGCTGCTTGAGGAGTACGGGTTACCGCACTGGGCCCTCGAGCTGGAAATTACCGAAAGCTCGATCATGACCGATCCGCGCCGGGCGATGACCAATCTCGAGCGTCTGCATGAGCTGGGGATCTGTCTGAGCATCGACGATTTCGGAACCGGTTATTCATCCCTCGCGTATCTGAAACGTCTGCCCGTGCAGACGCTTAAAATCGACTTCTCATTTGTCCGGCAGATGCTCGACGACGAGCAGGATGAAATCATCGTCAAATCGACGATTCATCTGGCCCATAACCTGGGGTTGAACGTGGTGGCCGAAGGGGTGGAGTCCGAGGCGCTGCTGCGCCGGCTGCAGGCCCTGGATTGTGATCTCGCCCAGGGCTATCACATTGGCCGGCCCATGCCGCAAGCGGCGCTGGAAACCTGGCTGACGGACTCCCGGTGGGTCGAGCGGCCCTGCGCCGCCCGACGCGGCTGATAACAGTCCCGCCGCGTTACAGAATTCGCGCCGCTGTGCGCTGCATTTCCTCGACCTGCTTGATGCGCTCTCTTAACAGAATCCGCGTATGGGTGCTGTTGTCATCCGTGCGTTTGAGGGCATTCTGCAGTTGCTGCAGGGCCTGGCTGTAGGCGCCCACCTGAATGAAATATTCGGCGCGGGCTTCATGGACCTGCTGAATATCACCGGCCAGGCCGCTCACTTCTGCCAGCCAATACCACACGGCCGGATCGTCCCGGCGCTGACGAGAGAACCGATTGAGCAATCGGGTACTCTGTTCGAATTGGTTGGCTTTCATCAGCGCCAGCGCATAATTCATGGTCACTGCATAGTGGTCCGGTTGCGTCTGATAAAGAGCACTCAGGCGCTCCAGGGCCGGCTCATGGTTGCTCCGCTCGGTGTCGAGCTCCGCCGCCAGCAATTGGTACGTCAGTCGGTCGGCGTCTTCCTCGAGCAACGGCGCCATAGTGGCCTCGGCGGCGTCAAACTGTCCGGCCCGGATCTGCGCCAGCGCCAGGCCATACCGGCTGGCGGCCAGGGGTTCGCGCTTGGCGTCCAGCTCGTTCTGAAATAGTTGTACTGCCCGTTGCGCTGATTGCTCGTGTTCCACCCGGGTACGGGCCCTCATCAGGTGGTATTCCAGATTGACCGCTGGCTTCGTCCGGGGCAGGTTCATGGCGCGATTTCGGGTATCGGCAATCCGCCGCTCGGTGACCGGGTGGGTCAGCAGAAACTCGGGGGGGCGTTCGGTATAGCGGGTGGCCCGCAGCATGATTTCAAAGATATCGCTGGCGGCGTTGGGGTCCAGTCCGGCCCGGGCCATGGTCTGCATCCCCAGGCGGTCGGCTTCCTGTTCAAATTGCCGGCTGAAGCGCAGTTGGGCATCCAGCGCGGCGGCCTGGGTACTCATCATGGCGGCAATGCCCGCGTCGGAGCCGGAAGTGGCGGCCAGGATCAGGCTGCCCAGCAGGGCGGCATAGTAAGGGACGCTCATCTGTTGCTGTTGTTGCAGGCGCCGGGCGTAGTGGCGTTGGCTCAGGTGCGCCAGTTCGTGGGCCAGCACCGAGGCCAGTTGGTGCTCGTTTTCAGCGTAGTTGAGCAAACCGGTATTCACCCCGATAATGCCCCCCGGGGCCGCGAAGGCGTTGATGTTGGGATTTTCAATTACCACCAGTTGCAGGCTGGGGTCTTCCAGTTCACTGTGCACTGCAAGCTGATTGAGCAAATCCTCCAGGTACTGGACGACCTGGTAATCGGAGGACGTCGGCATCCGACTGCGGTACAATCGCAGCACTTCCCGGCCCAGTTGCTGCTCCTGATAGGGCGAGCTGATTGCCGAACTGGTATCGCCCAGCACCGGCAATTGCAGCTCCCGGTTCGCGTTGGCGGCACCTGACAGCAGCATCAGACTCAAGACAAGGGTGACAACATGTTTCACGTCGATTCAGACTCCGGTGTTCTTCCTGTTGCGCACAGTGTAGCCTTGGCCGCACCTGAGGCGCCAGAGGCAGGCCGCGCTTCCGCACTGGCGTTGCTCCTGAGACCACGGACGCCCGACTCGGTTCAGCCGTTACCGAAAAGCGGGGGGCACCCATGACCGCTCGGGAAGGATCTGCACCGGTCGTGCTGGAGGTGGATGCCCAGGGGCTGCGCTGCCCTCTGCCGCTGCTCAAGGCAAAGCAGGCGCTGCGCGATCTCGCGCCGGGTGAGGCGGTGCGGATCCTGGCCACGGACAGCGGTTCGGTTCGGGACTTTCAGACGTTCGCCACCCTCGCGGGTCACGGGCTGGAGCGGGAAGAATCCCCCGACGGCCTCTATATCTACATTCTGGTAAAATCCTGACCCGCCTTACGCGTGGCTACAGGTCAAAACGGACACTTATGCTGAAAATTATTCGCCGCTGGATCGATCGCTACTTCTCCGATGAGGAGGCAGTACTGCTGCTGGTGTTGCTGGCGGTGGGCCTGGTGGTCATTCTGACCCTGGGGGCCGTGCTGGCGCCCATGATTGCCAGCCTGATCATCGCGTTTTTGATGCAGGGCATGGTGGTCCGGCTGAAATCCCTGAGGGTCCCGCACTGGCTGGCGGTGCTGATCACGTTCATGGTGCTGATGGCCAGCGTGGCGGCCATCATGCTGGGGCTGTTGCCGGTTATCTGGCAGCAGTCCACCCGCTTTTTTGCCGAATTGCCGAGGATGCTCCGGGAGTGGCAGGAGCTGATGCTGCTCTTGCCCGAGCGCTACCCGAGCCTGATCAGTGAGGCGCAGGTGGAGCAGATGATGTCCATTACCAGCTCTGAACTGGGTTATGTGGGACAGTACATTGTCAGCTTTTCCGTATCCAACCTGCCGGTGCTGGCCACAGTACTCGTCTACTTCGTTCTGGTACCCATTCTGGTGTATTTCTTCCTTAAGGACAGTCAGTCCATCATGCGTTGGTTTGCGGGTTTTCTGCCGGAGAAGCGACCGCTGATGAGCAAAATATGGCAGGAGATGAATCAGCAGATTGCCAACTACGTCAGGGGTAAAGCCATCGAGATTGTCATCGTCGGCGCGACCGCCTACGTAGTCTTTGTCCTGTTTGGCCTGAACTACAGCGCGTTGCTCGCGATCGCGGTCGGATTGTCGGTGCTGGTGCCTTATATCGGGGCAGCGGTCGCTACCATACCGGTGGCCCTGGTGGGATTCTTTCAGTGGGGCTGGGGCCCGGAGTTCGTGTACCTGTTGGTTGCGTACGGCATCCTGCAGGCACTGGACGGTAACGTGCTTGTGCCATTGCTGTTTTCCGAAGCGGTCAATTTACATCCGGTGGCCATCATTCTGGCCGTACTGGTTTTCGGTGGCTTGTGGGGATTCTGGGGTGTGTTTTTTGCGATCCCCCTGGCTACGCTGGTCAAGGCAATCCTTTATGCCTGGCCAATCGGCGTCAAGGAGGCGCACAATCAGGAACGGCAGGGACAGGCTTTACATGACACCGAACAAAGCGAGGCATAATGCACGCAGCCGTCCCTCTTCGCCGTTGGAGCCTTGTCGTGGCTTCCCTGTTGGTAACCACCGTGATGCTGGCGGCCTCGGCCCAGGCCGTGACGCCCGTAAAAGGGGATATCGATCACCGGGATTATCGGTACCTGACGCTGGAAAACGGGCTGAAAGTCCTTCTGATTTCGGATCCGCAGGCGGAAAAAGCCGCGGCTTCTCTGGATGTTCATGTGGGCCATCATCAGAATCCTCTGGGGCGCGAGGGCCTGGCGCACTTTCTCGAGCACATGCTCTTCCTGGGGACGGAAAAATATCCGGAGCCGGATGCCTATCCCGCGTTTATCAGTCGTCACGGCGGCAGCCACAACGCCTATACCGCGAGCGAGCACACCAATTATTATTTTGATATCGACCCCGAGTACCTTGAGCCAGCCCTGGATCGCTTTGCGCAGTTTTTTATTGCGCCGCTTTTCAATCCCGAGTACGTCGACCGGGAGCGGTTCGCGGTCGAGTCGGAATACAAGGCCCGCCTGAACGATGACGCCCGTCGCATACAGGATGTCTATCAGGCACTGATGAATCCGGCTCATCCGGCGTCCCGCTTCGGGGTCGGGAATCTCACGACCCTGGCGGATACCGAAGAGCGCCCCCTGCGCAAAGACCTGATCGACTTTTACCAGCGCTACTACTCATCGGACCTGATGTCGCTGGTGGTCCTGGGGCGGGGCAGTCTCGATGAGCTGCAGAAACAGGTGACGGAACGGTTCAAAGCGATTCCAACCCGGGAGGTTTCCCTGCCCGGGGCCTACCCTCCGCTGTTCGGGAAAGATCAACTGCCTGTGCGGGTGTCCATTCAGCCCGAAAAAGACATTCGCCGCCTGTCCCTTCTATTTCCTCTTCCGGTCAACGCCGATAGCGAGGCCCATAAGCCGCTGCACTACATCGGCCACCTGTTGGGGCACGAAGGGGAGGGCAGCCTGCTGTCGCTGCTCAAGGAGCTGGGTTGGGCGGAAGGCCTGAGTGCCGGCACCCGACACCGGGACCGGTACGATGCCATGTTCCAGGTGTCCATTCAGTTGACCGAGCTCGGAGTTCGGGCCGCCGATCAGATTGTGGCCCTGGTGTTTCACTCCATTGAGCAGATTGAGGCTCGGGGTCTGGACGCCTGGCGATACGAAGAGCTCCAGCAGATGGCGAACATCGACTTCCGTTTTCGGGAGGTCAGCGCTCCGATGGACACGGTCCGTGGGCTCGCCTACCGACTGCATCTCTACGAACCGGAAAACGTGCTGTGGGGTGATTACCGGTATGCGGGGTATGACGCCAAACTGATCAAGAAGTACCTTGGATACCTGAATAGTGGGAATGTGCTGGTGTCCCTGGTCGCTCCCAAGGTGGAGGGGGAGAGCCGCTCTCCGTATTACCAGACGCCTTACCAGGTCCAAGAGCAGGCGGTGGAGCAGCCCGAAATCAAGGCCCGAATCCAGAAACAGCTGGTGTTGCCCAAGCCCAATGACTTTATCCCCAGTCGACTGGCCGTCAAGGAGGCGCCGCTGCTGCCCGGGCCGGGTGCCTCGGACGAGGCTACGCCCCGTCTCCCCGAGGCGGTGGTCGATAAGTCGAGAATCAAGGTCTGGTATCAATGGGATCAGAAGTTTGAGGTGCCCAAAACGAGCATGCGCCTTCGGCTCAAGCTACCCCAGGTGGCGGCCGGCGTTGAAGGCGCGGCCAAAGCCGAGCTGTTATCCGAGCTGGTGCGGGACCAGCTCAATGAATTTGCCTATCCGGCCCAACTGGCCGGACTGGATTTTTCCTTGCGCCCCAACACTCGGGGCCTGGATATCGAAATCTTTGGTTACAGCAGTCGCCAGAATCTCCTGTTGACCCGTATTGTTGAGGCGTTGCGCAAGGGGCGGTTTGCACAGGACCGCTTTGATGACCTTAAGCGCAAGGTGGAGAGGCGCTGGCGCAACGAAGCGCTCGATACTCCCTACGGCGTGATCGCCAGGCAGGTGCCGCGCCTGCATTTTGAGCCCTATTCGCTGGGACGGGACAAGCTCCAGGTGCTTGAGGGGATTGACCTCAAGGCCATCCACCAGTTTGCCGACTCGGTGCTAAAAGACGCTGAGCTGGAAGTGTTGCTGTACGGCAATTTGTATCGTCAGGAGGCGGTGCGCCTGGCGGCGTACCTTGAGCATCAATTGCTCGGCGATCTGACGCGCCTGGATCTGGCGCCGGCCCGGGTGTTCCGCCTGAAATCCCAGGGCCCCTGGGTGTATGAGCGGCCTCTGGAGCATAACGACAGTGTCACCATGCTGTACGTTCAGGGGCTCTCCACTAAGCTGAATGATGTGGCCCATATGCAACTGGCCCGACGGTTGCTGCAACCGGCATTTTTTCATGAGCTGCGCACCGAGAAGCAGTTGGGCTATGTGGCGACGGTATTTGCCTTACCGCTTAAAGATCAGGAGGGCACCGTGCTGGTCGTCCAGTCGCCATCGGTTGACAGTGACCGCCTCTGGCGGGAAATGGATGGCTTCCTGGCTGGCGCTGAAAGCCACTTAAAAGAGGGGTTGGCGGAACAGAAGGCGGCGCTGGTCCGCGAGTTGCGCGAGCCGGCCAAGACCCTGTACCAGCAGTCTGGCCGGTACTGGGAAGACCTGATGATGGGGGATACCCGCTTTGATCGGCGCGAACGCCTGGCCCAGGCGGTGGAGGCCGTCACGGCTGAATCCTTGCAGGCCTATTACCGCCAGGTGTTTGCCGACCCCGCCCGGCGTCTGTGGCTGGTGACGGATCGGTCTGAAGAGGCTCCGGAGGCCAGCCCAATCGACGCCATACCCGATTACCAGAAGGCCCTTGAGGCCCTGAGTTACCCCTGAGGCCGCAGCGCGGCGGCGGACTGGTAAAAAAGGCGTGAATATGTAAGAATTCGCTGATTTTTCGGCTCTACCAATACTGGCCATAACCCTATATAACATCCCACACAAGGGCTCTATGGCGGTGCAGAGACACCTGTTTTCAATTTCCTATTGATTGAACGCAACGATTAGATGTGCCAATGCGTGCACGGCTGAGGAGAATTTAATGCAAGAAGATATCGATGCCCTCGAAACGAGAGAATGGCTGGATGCCCTTGAGTCAGTTGTTCGCCACGCAGGCAAAGAACGGGCCACTTTCCTTCTGAAGCAACTGTCAGAAAATGCGGTAGACCACGGTATTGATCAGCCCTCGGCGATCACCACCCCTTATCGCAACACCATTCCGGTTTCGAAAGAAGTGCAGAGCCCCGGCGATGCCTACATCGAGCGCAAGATTCGCTCCATTATTCGCTGGAACGCCATTGCCATGGTGGTTCGGGCGAACAAGAGTGCCGACGAGTTGGGTGGCCACATTGCCTCCTTCTCCTCAGCTGCAACCCTGTACGAAGTCGGCTTCAACCATTTTTGGCGCGGCAGCGAAGGCGGCAAGCCGGGCGATCTGGTGTACTTCCAGGGCCACAGCTCTCCGGGTATGTACGCCCGCTCCTTCCTCGAAGGTCGCCTGACCGAAGAGCAACTGGACAACTTCCGTCGCGAAGTCGATGGCAAGGGCCTGTCCTCTTATCCGCACCCCTGGTTGATGCCGGATTACTGGCAGTTCCCGACCGTTTCCATGGGTCTCGGTCCGATCAACTCGATTTACCAGGCGCACGTGATGCGTTACCTGGATCAGCGCGGCCTGATTGAAAAGGGCGATCGCAAGATCTGGGCTTTCTTGGGTGACGGTGAGTGTGATGAGCCGGAATCTTTGGGTGCCATTTCTCTGGCGGGCCGCGAGAAGCTCGACAACCTGATTTTTGTCATCAACTGTAACCTGCAGCGCCTGGACGGTCCGGTGCGCGGTAACGGCAAGGTGGTTCAGGAGCTCGAAGGCGTGTTCCGCGGTGCCGGTTGGAACGTGGTAAAAGTGCTTTGGGGCGGTGCCTGGGACAAGCTGCTGGAGAAAGACAAAACCGGTCTGCTGCAGAAGCGTATGGACGAAGTGCTCGACGGCGAAATGCAGAACTACAAGGCCAACGGTGGCGCTTACACCCGTGAGCATTTCTTCGGCAAATACCCCGAGCTGCTGGAGTTGGTCAAAGACATGACCGACGACGAAATCCTGCACCTGGCCCGTGGCGGTCACGATGCGCACAAGGTGTACAATGCGTACCACAACGCGGTGAACACCAAAGGCCAGCCCACCGTCATTCTGGCCCAGACCGTAAAAGGTTATGGCATGGGCCCGACCGGTGAAGCGGTCAACAATGCGCACCAGGTCAAGAAGCTCGACATCGATGCGCTCAAGACCTTCCGTGACCGTTTCAACATCCCGATCGAAGACAAGGATCTGGAAAAAATCCCGTACTACCGTCCGCCGGAAGACAGCGCGGAAATGCAGTACCTGCACGAGCGTCGCAAGCAGCTCAACGGTTATCTGCCGGCTCGTAAAGCGGATTTCGAAGCCCTGGAAATCCCGGGCCTGGACGCCTTCAGCAAGCAGCTCGAAGGCACCGGTGACCGCACCATTTCCACCACCATGGCTTTTGTTCGCGTGCTCAACACGCTAATCAAAGACAAGAAGGTGGGCAATCAGGTCGTACCGATTGTGCCGGACGAAGCCCGTACCTTTGGTATGGAAGGCATGTTCCGCCAGATCGGCATTTACTCGGCCGAAGGCCAGAAGTACACGCCGCAGGATGCCGGTCAGATCATGTACTACAAAGAGGATCAGAAAGGTCAGATCCTCGAGGAAGGTATCAACGAAGCCGGTGCCATGTCCGCGTGGATTGCGGCCGCGACTTCCTACAGCAACAACCACAAGCCGCTGCTGCCGTTCTACATCTACTACTCGATGTTTGGCTTCCAGCGCGTCGGTGATCTGGCCTGGTTGGCCGGTGATGCCCAGGCACGTGGTTTCCTGCTCGGCGGTACCGCCGGTCGCACCACCCTGAACGGCGAAGGCCTGCAGCACCAGGATGGCCACAGCCACATTCTGGCCAACACCATCCCGAACTGCCGCACCTATGACCCGACCTACTCCTACGAGGTCGCGGTGATCGTGCAGGATGGCCTGAAGCGTATGTATCAGGAAAAGGAAAACTGCTACTACTACATTACCCTGATGAACGAGAACTACGTTCATCCGGATATGCCCAAGGGCGCCGAAGAAGGCATCATCAAGGGTATCTATCAGCTCGAAAAAGGCACCAGCAAGAAGAAAAACCGCGTCCAGCTCATGGGCTCCGGTACCATTCTGAATGAAGTGCGTGAAGCCGCCGAGATTCTGCGCAACGACTTCAGTGTGGAAGCCGACGTGTGGAGTGTCACCAGCGTGAACGAACTGACCCGCGACGGTCAGCGCGCCGCTCGCTGGAACCTGCTGCACCCCGGTGAGAAGCCCCGTAAGGCGTACCTGACCGAGCAACTGGAAGGGCAGGACGGTCCGTTCATCATCGCGACCGACTACATGAAGAACTACTCGGAACAACTGCGTCCCTACGTGCCGGGCGACTACTATGTACTGGGTACCGACGGCTTCGGTCGCAGTGACAGCCGTGAGAAACTGCGTCACTTCTTTGAAGTGGATCGCAACTTCGTTGTGATTGCCGCGCTCAAGTCCCTGGCGGATCAGGGCAAAGTGAAGCCCGAGGTGGTCAGCAAGGCCATCAAGCAGTTTGGTATTGATCCGGACAAGGCCGACCCTCTGACCGTTTAACGAATCGGTACGCCCCGGGGCTGAGTCCCCGGGGTTTTGGGTCGAACACCAAGAATATGTGAGGAGTTACTGTGGCCACAGAAACCATCAAAGTCCCCGATATCGGCGGCTCCGAAGATGTAGAAGTGATTGAGATCAGCGTCTCGGTGGGGGATACCGTCGCCGCTGAAGACACGCTGGTTGTGCTGGAAACGGACAAAGCGTCCATGGACATCCCTTGCCCCAAGGCGGGTAAGGTGACCGCCATCTCCGTCAAAGAGGGCGACAAGGTCTCGGAAGGTTCCGCCATTCTCGAGCTGGAACTGGAAGGCGAGGGCGCCGGTGACGATAGCCAGGCCGAGAGCGCTGAATCTTCCGCTTCGGACAACGCCGCAGAGTCCAAGGCATCGCAAGAGGCCCCCAAGGCCTCCGGTGGCAGTGAAATGGATATCCCGGTACCGGATATTGGCGGCTCCGAGGGTGTGGAAGTCATTGAGGTGTGCGTCAAAGCCGGTGACGAGGTCTCCGAAGGGGATTCATTGATCGTGCTGGAAACCGACAAAGCCTCCATGGAAATCCCGGCTCCGGCCAGCGGCACCATCAGCAGCATCGCGTTGAAAGAAGGCGACAAAGTGTCTGAAGGCGATGTCATCGGTAAGATGAAAACCGCCGGTGGCGAAGCCCCCGCGCAGAGCGAGCCGGTGAGCCAGTCCGGTTCGGAAAATGCCGCTCCGGCCGCGCCTCAGGGCGGCGGTGAGCAGGACATGCCGGTGCCGGATATCGGCGGTGCGGAAGGCGTGGAAGTGATCGAAGTCAGCGTCAAGGCCGGCGATGAAGTGTCCGAAGGCGACACCCTCATCGTGCTGGAAACCGACAAGGCGTCGATGGAAATTCCCGCTCCCGCCTCCGGCAAGATCAAGAGCATTGCCTTGAAAGAGGGCGACAAGGTATCCCAGGGCGACCTGATCGGTGTCATTGAAGCCGAAGGCAGTGCCGCGCCGGCACCGTCCGCTTCGGCCAAAAGCGAAGCGCCCGCCAAGAGCGAGCCGGCGCCTAAAGCCGAGCCGTCTTCTCCGGCCACCGCCACCGGTGCCAGCGCCGAAGTCATCAACAGTGGTGATGTCTACGCCGGTCCCGCCGTGCGTCGACTGGGTCGCCAGTTGGGTGTGGATCTGGCCAAGGTGAAAGGTTCCGGTCCTCGCGGTCGCATCACCAAAGACGATGTGCGCAGCTATGTGAAAAACATTGTCACGGCGTCTCAGTCCGGTGCTGCACCGGCCGCCGGTGGCGGTGCCATTCCGCGTATTCCGCAGATCGACTTCAGCAAGTTCGGTGAAGTCGAAGAAGTGAAGATGAGCAAGATCAAAAAGCTCACTGCGGACAACATGACCCGCAACTGGCTGAACATCCCCCACGTTACCCAGTGGGACGATGCCGATATCACCGATATGGAAGACTTCCGTAAAGGCCTGAAAGCCGAGGCGGAAAAGCGTGGCACCAAGCTCACGCCGCTGCCGTTCCTGCTCAAAGCCTGTGCAGCGGCGCTTGAGGCCGAGCCGAGCTTCAACGTGTCTCTGCATCACGATGGCGAACATATTGTTCAGAAAAAATACGTTCACATCGGTATCGCGGTGGACACCCCGAACGGTCTGGTTGTGCCGGTCATCCGTGACGTCAACAAGAAAGGCTTGTGGCAGTTGACCGAAGAGATCAATGCCATGGCCAAGAAGGCGCGCGATGGCAAGCTGACGGCTGCAGAAATGCAGGGCGGTTGCTTTACCATCTCCAGCCTGGGCGCCATGGGTGGCAGCGGCTTTACGCCGATTGTGAATGCCCCGGAAGTCGGCATCCTGGGTGTGTCTCGCGCCCAGATCAAGCCGGTGTGGAATGGCACAGAGTTTGTGCCGCGCAATATGCTGCCAATCTGTCTGTCCTACGATCATCGCGCCATCAACGGTGCCGATGCCGGTCGCTTCTTCACTTTCCTGGCCGGAGCCCTGGCGGACGTGCGTCGCCTGTTGCTCTAAGCGTAAGTGAAGTGTTGCAGTCACAAAAAAGGCCAGCGTTTGCTGGCCTTTTTTGTGTCACTATCGGCACCCATGCAGTGCCAAATCAACCATTCAAAATGATAAAACCAATGAGAGAACACCATGAAACAATTCGCCTGGTTATTCGCCCTCCTGTTTTTATTCGGCTGCGCCCGATCCGTCATCACCGAACCTCCGGTGCCGTTTGAAAACACCTATACGGCGGAAAATACCTATCATAAGGAAGTAAAGCAGTTCCCGCACATTGAAATCGCCAGTCTCGATACGCCCGAAGGAGTACGCGTCGAGCGGGACCTGACTTATGTGCAATACGGTCGGCGGGCGCTGCAACTGGATCTGCATCGGCCAGAGGCGGGGAGCTTTCGTCCGGCGGTGGTTCTGGTGCACGGGGGCGGTTGGCGTTCGGGTTACCGGGAAAACCTGACGCCCCTGGCCAACGCCTTGGCGGAGCGAGGGTTTGTGGTGGCCAATATCAGTTATCGGCTGGCGCCCGAGGCGCGCTTTCCCGCCGCCATTCACGATGTCAAAGCGGCGATTCGGTGGTTACGCGAGCATGCCGAGGCCTATGGTGTTAACCCGGACCAGATTGCCGTGGGTGGTACCTCCGCCGGTGGGCAGATTGCCAGCCTGACCGGTATTACCGCAGGCGACCCGTACTTTGACCCGCAGCGGGCACACAGCCCGGCATCCAGCGATGTGCAGGCGATTCTGAATATTGATGGTCTGTCTGACTTCACCTCGGAGGAAGCGCGTCACTACGAAGATGATCCGAGCAAGAACCCGTCGTCCGCCGGTTCCTGGTTCGGCGGGCGCTACGCGGAGCAAACTGAACTCTGGCATAAAGGCTCGCCCACTTACTATGTCCACGCCGATATGCCGCCGATTCTGTTTCTGAACAGTGCCCGGGAACGATTTGGTGTGGGGCGCGATGAAATGATCGCCAAGATGGAACCGCTGGGGGTCCGCTACCATGTTCAGCGCTTTGACAATACGCCGCATACGTTCTGGCTGTTTGACCCCTGGTTGCAACCCACAGCGGATGAAGTGTCCGCCTTCCTTCGCGGGATCTGGGGCGGCACTGGTACCTCGCCAGAGTGAAGCGTATGATGGTTTTTGCGTCGTTTTTGAAATGGAGGTAATTCCGGTTTGAGTCCATCGTCCGGAAAACGGTCCCCCCTGATTGTGCCTGCACTGGTGTTTCTATTGGTCATCGGCGTGGTGGAAGGGGTGATCTTCGCTTACAAGGGGAAGCTGTACAGCGATCAGCGCTTTCAAGCCGTGACCTTCGCCGCCGACCTGCGCGCCAATGCCGAGCGCGAGCTGAACAATGTGCTTTATCTCACCCGTGGTCTGAGCAGTTACTTTTCCGTGCGCCACGACTCCCTGGAGCGTGAAGAGATTCTCAATATTCTGCGGGTGGCCTACCAGACCAGCCCGGTCATCCGGAATTTCGGTGTGGCCGTGGACTACCAGTTGAGCTATGTCTATCCCACCGAAGGCAATCAGGCGGCCATCGGCCTGGATTACCGCGAACTCGAAACCCAGTGGCCGGACGTCAAAAGGGCGGTGGAGCAGCGCCAGCCGGTGCTGTCCGAGGGCGTGAAACTGATTCAGGGCGGTGAGGCTTTCATCTACCGTGATCCCATTTATGTGGACGACGCCTATTGGGGGTTGCTGTCCACGGTGATTGATGCCGAGCCCTTGCTGGACGCCATGTTCGGGGTGATGGACCGGGACAGTCGCCATCGGTTTGCGGTGCAGGTCAACCGCCCGGGGAATTCCGTGTCCCTGTGGGGCGACGAGGCGCTGTTTGAGGGCGAGGATGTGGTGCGCCTGGGCTCTGAACGTGGCTGGGAGTTCGCGGTGCAGACCCGCTCTCAGGATGCGCACTGGCTACCGATTTTCGTGTTGCGGATATTTGGTTGGGTGTTGGCATTGGTAACCGGGTTGGGCACCTATTCGGCCTTGCTGCATCGACGCCAGCGACTGACCCAGGGGGCCCGAGGTCAGGAATCAGCGTTCGAGTAAGGCGCGGCTCAGGTTGGGAGCGAGCCGGCGGGCCAGCTCGGCCGAGCCAATACCCAAAAGGGCGCCGCTGACATTGGCCAGAATATCGCCGAGGCTGAAGGTGCGCGGCGGCAAAAAATGCTGGATCACTTCAATACCCGTCGAGTACACCACCAACACCAGAAGACGCTGCCACACCGGCCAGCCCGGTAGGGCCACGGTGATTGACCAGCCGGCAACGCCATAGCCGAGAAAGTGCATCAGCTTGTCGTTGTATTGCGGAATATGGGGGCCGGAGGCGGTGGTGAGCCCAAAATAGGTGAAGATCGCCAGCAGCAGAACGAACTGCCACCGGCACAGCGGGCGCCACCACTCGGGTACGCTCATACTCAGCGCAGCACCATCAGTGAGATGCGGGTTTTGCTGATCATGTGAGTGGTGGTGCTGCCCACGATCAGTTGGCGAATACGCGAATGGCCGTAGGCGCCCATGATCAGCAGATCGATATTGTGGGTGTGCTGATACTCTTCCAGAACGGTTTCCGGGTCACCGGCAATGATGGTGGCCTGGGTTTCGAAACCGGCCTCGGTCAGTTTGTTCTTGGCCCAGTCCAGCTGTTCGCGGTTGCTGTCCACGTCCGCACCGACCGTGACCAGGTGAATCGGAATGCCTTTGAACAATGGGCTGGCGGCTACCATGTCCACGCCCTTACGGGTGGTGGCGCTGCCGTCAAAGGCAAACATGATCGCCTTGGGCGGCTCAAAACTTTGCTGGGCAATGAGAATCGGCCGGTGCAGGGTGCGGATGATCTGTTCCAGATGACTACCGATATGCCCGTGGGCCGAGGCGGTGTCCGCACCGCGCTTGCCCACCACCAGCATCCGGGTTTCGGTTTCCAGCTCGGCCAGAGCACTGACCAGCTCGCCGTGACGCTGGCGGGTTTCCACCTCGTTCACACCTTTCTGCTCCACCCGTTCACGGGCAGCCTTGAGCATCAGTCGGCCGTGTTCCATGGCCACTTTGGAGCGCTGCTCGTCCAGGCTGGCGAGTTCTTCCAGCAAGGCCTCCTGAGAGCCAAAGCCGATGCTGCCACTCAGGTTCTGTTTCTTGCCCTGAGTGGGCTCGTCCAGCACGTGCACCAGGCTCAGCGGCGCGTCCATTCGCTGGGCGGACCAGGCCGCGTAATCACAGACGGATTCGGCGTACTGAGAGTCATCGATACAGGCAATCACTTTGTTGTGCATACTCTTTCTCTCGGTTAGTGGCCCATCAGGCGTTCAACAGCGTCCGGCTTGTCGTGCACGGCAAATCGGTCCACCAGTGTGGCACTGGCTTCGTTCAGGCCAATCAACTCCACATCGGTCCCTTCGCGGCGGAACTTCAGTACCACTTTATCGAGGGAACTGATCGCCGTAATGTCCCAGAAGTGGGCGCGGTGCAGATCGATGGTAACCTTTTCAACCGCCTCTTTGAAATCGAACCCGTCAATAAACTGCTCAGCGGAGGTGAAGAATACCTGGCCGACCACATGGTAGGTGCGATGCTCGCCGTCGTCCGAGAGGCTGGAGCCGATGTACAGAATGTCGCCCACCTTGCGGGCGAAGAACAGCGCGCTCAGCAGCACGCCCACCAACACGCCGAGCGCCAGGTTGTGGGTGGCGACCACCACAGCCACGGTACTGACCATGACGATGCTGGAGCTCTTGGGGTTGTCTTTCAGGTTTTTGACCGAAGACCAACTGAACGTACCAATCGACACCATGATCATCACCGCTACCAGAGCGGCCATGGGAATGGCCGCGACCCACTGGTCCAGAAACACCACCATAATCAGCAGCACGACCCCGGCGGTCAGGGTGGAGAGGCGGGTGCGACCACCTGATTTCACGTTGATCACCGACTGACCGATCATGGCGCAGCCGGCCATACCACCGAGCAGTCCGGAGCCGATATTGGCGGTACCCTGGCCGATGCACTCACGATTTTTGTTACTCGGGGTATCGGTCAGATCATCCACGATGGTGGCGGTCATCATGGACTCCAGCAAACCGACCACCGCCAAGGTGATCGAGTACGGGAAAATGATCTGCAGGGTTTCAAAGTTCAGCGGAACATCCGGCCACAAAAATACCGGCAGGCTGTCCGGGAGCTCGCCCATATCGCCCACGGTGCGGATGTCCATACCGAGGTACATGGCGATACCGGTCAGGACAATAATGCACACCAACGGGGACGGCACAGCTTTGGTCAGCAGCGGAAACAGATAGATGATACCGAGGCCCGCCGCAAGCATGATATACACCGGCAGGGTGGCATTTTGCCCGGTGATTTCCGGCAACTGCGCCAGGAAAATCAGGATCGCCAGGGCATTTACAAACCCGGTCACCACCGAGCGGGAGACAAACCGCATCAGCGCCCCCAGTTTTAAAATCCCGGCAATAATCTGAAAAACCCCGGTCAACAAGGTGGCGGCGAGCAGGTATTCCAGCCCATGCTCCTTCACCAGCGTGACCATCAGCAGCGCCATGGCGCCGGTGGCGGCGGAAATCATGCCCGGGCGGCCCCCGACAAACGCCGTGACCACGGCGATACAGAAAGACGCGTACAGGCCGACCTTGGGGTCGACCCCGGCAATGATGGAGAAGGCGATGGCTTCGGGAATCAGCGCCAGCGCCACCACAATGCCGGCGAGGCTGTCGCCTTTGAAATTCGAGAACCAATCCTGTCGAATGTTTGCGAGCATAAGTATCTTCCAGCAGATCGAAGTCAATACCGTGGACGGCCGCATAGGGTGGGCGTCACCGATGGTTTTGAAAAGAGAAAACCGGCTGGCAAACCGGCCGATAGGTGGCGGTTTACAAGTGAACTGGACGGGCAACGGGAACTTCCGTGGGCCAACCTTCAGGGCTTAATGCCCGGGGTCGACTGCCAAGTCGCGAGACCGGTGATGAGTATCGTTATCATCAGCACCCAGACTGGAACGGCGCGCATGCCGTGAGACCGGTGGCTTGGTTTGAAGGCGGCGGAGTATACCGGAAAGGGGCCCGTATTGCACGGGCTGGGCCTGGGTAACAGGGGCTAGCGGGCGCGGTCGGTCAGAGGCAGTAGCGCCTCGGCATCGTACAGATCCTGAGGGCGGTTGATGTTGAAAAACGGGTCGTAGCCGGTCTGCTCAAAGGTCACCGATTCGGCGTTCTGTTCCCGCGCCCAATCCTGCAGTCGCGGTGTCTGGTCCGATTGCAGCGCCTCACGAATGGCCGGCAATAGGGAGCGGTGCCACAGCCCGAAGATCGGATGGGTCTGCTCGCCGGAGCGGGCCAGGACCAGAGACGCTTCGGTCTCCTGCGCCTGGCGGTACAATTCGCTGACCAGATTGTCCGGGAAAAACGGCGTGTCGCTGGCAAAGCTGGCCAGCCACTGTTGCTCCGGGCGATGGTTTTCCAGCCACTGCAGACCGGCGTGAATGCCCGCCAGAGGGCCGGGAAAATTGGGATACTCGTCGGACAGGACCGTCAGCCCGCTGCGGGTAAACCGCAGATGGTTGCCATTGGCGTTGAGCAGCAGCTCGGTTACCTGGGGTCTGGCTTTGGCAATCGCCCGCTGGAGCAGGGTCTGGCCGCCCAGCGGCAGCAGGCACTTATCGCCGCCGCCCATGCGGCGGGCGAGTCCTCCAGCGAGGATAATGCCCAGAATCGGGGGTCTGTCGTTCATAATCTCTGGTTAACGGTATCGGGTTTTACCAGTACTATACGCGGTAAGAGATTGAACGCGCGACTGTTTCATGTCGATTTTTTTAACGGTTCCGCATCGGCGGAGTCGGTTTTCACCGGGAGTCTTGAGTATGGGTCTTGATTTGCAGAGTCTGCGCCGGGAGTACTTGCGCGGTGGTTTGAACCTGGAAGATTTGAGCGCCAGCCCCATTGATCAGTTTGAAGTCTGGATGGAGCAGGCGGTGAAGGCGGAGATTCCCGACCCCACGGCCATGGTGCTCGCCTCCGCCTCCCCGGACGGGCAGCCCTCCCAGCGTATCGTGCTGCTCAAAGGGCTGGATTCCGACGGCTTCGTGTTCTACACCAACCGCACCAGCCGCAAGGGGCGCGAGCTGGCCGCCAACCCCAAAGTCAGCCTGCACTTTCCCTGGCACACCCTTGAGCGCCAGGTGGATGTCTGCGGTATCGCTGAACCACTGTCGGCGGAGGAATCCGAGCGCTATTTCCACTCCCGCCCCCGGGAGAGCCAGCTGTCCGCCTGGGCGTCCCACCAGAGCCGCCCGGTTGAGTCCCGCGAAGCCCTGATGGCCCACTTCCGTGAACTGGAACAGCGTTTTGAGGGCCAGGACATCCCGCTGCCGGACTTCTGGGGCGGCTACCGGGTTCGTCCCCAGCAGATGGAATTCTGGCAGGGCGGCGCCCACCGGCTGCATGACCGGTTCGAGTACAACCTGCAGCCCGACGGCAACTGGACCATCGACCGGCTGGAGCCCTGAATATGGCGGGTCAAGCCACCATGCGTTACATCCACCACAGTGCCGCCGGCGCGCCTTCCGTACTGGCCCTGACCGAAGGCCCGGTACCCGAGCCCAGCGCTCATGAAGTGTTGATTCAAGTCGCCGCCGCCGGGGTAAACCGCCCCGACGTACTGCAACGACAGGGACTCT
>NZ_DFTP01000022.1:0-6810 GCF_002381585.1 Marinimicrobium sp. UBA4209 | reverse complement strand
CACGACAGGGACTCTACCCGCCTCCGGAAGATGCCTCCCCAGTGCTCGGGCTGGAAGTCTCGGGAACCGTCGTCGCGGTCGGAGAGGGCGTTCAGCGTTGGCAGTTGGGCGACCGGGTCTGCGCTCTGGTCAACGGCGGCGGCTACGCCGAATACGCCGTCGCCCCGGCGGATCAATGCCTACCGGTACCCGAGGGGCTAGACCTGGAAGACGCCGCCGCACTGCCGGAAACCCTGTTCACCGTATGGCACAACCTATGGCAGCGGGCCCGCTTGCAGCCGGGCGAAACCCTACTGATCCACGGCGGCGCCAGCGGCATCGGCACCACCGCCATCCAGCTGGCCAAGGCCCTGGATCACCGGGTCATAGTGACCGCCGGCAGCCCTGAAAAGTGCGACGCCTGCCTGGCGCTGGGCGCGGACCGGGCGATCAACTACCGCGAAGCGGATTTTGTCACCGAGGTCAAAGCCTTCACCGACGGCCAGGGCGCCGACGTGATTCTGGACATGGTCGGCGGCGACTACGTCCAGCGCAATATCAAGGCAGCGGCCAAAGAAGGGCGCATCGTCAATATCGCTTTTTTAGACGGCAGCAAAGTCGAGGTAGACTTGATGCCCCTAATGCTCAAACGCCTGACCCTCACCGGCTCGACACTAAGAGCCCAGAGCACCGAAGCCAAAGCCGGCATCGCCCGAGAACTGGAACAACGCGTCTGGCCCCTGATCGCCCTCGGACGAGTAAAACCCTTGATAAACCACCGCTTTGCACTAAGTGACACCCAAAAAGCCCACGAACTGATGGAATCCAACACCCTGATCGGCAAAGCCATTATCGACCTATGACAAAAACCACCCCCCACCGCCCCCTAGAAGGCATCCGCGTCATCGAACTCGGCCAACTCATCGCCGGCCCCTTCGCCGGCTGCATGCTCGCCTACTTCGGCGCGGAGGTAATAAAAATCGAACCCCCGGGCAAAGGCGACGCCCTACGCGGCTGGCGCGTGGTGGAAGACGGCACCTCACTCTGGTGGCGCAGCCTGGGCCGCAACAAAAAAAGCGTGACCCTGGACCTCAAACAGGACAAAGGCCGGGACATCGCCCGGCAACTGATCGACAGCGCCGACGTCCTGATCGAAAACTTCCGCCCCGGCGTGATGGAAGACTGGGGGCTCGGCCCCGACGTCATCAAGCAGAGCAACCCGGCACTGGTCTACTGCCGGATCTCCGGCTTCGGCCAGACCGGCCCCTACGCCAAAAAACCCGGCTTCGCCTCGGTCTGTGAAGGCATGAGCGGCTTTCGCTACGTCAACGGCCACCCGGACCAGGCGCCGGTGCGCCCGAACCTGAGCATTGGTGATACCATCGCCGGTCTGCACGCGGCGCTGGGCATTACCCTGGCGCTGTTCGAGCGCGAGCGCCAACCGGGCGGGGAGGGGCAGGTGGTGGATGTGGCCCTGTACGAAGCCATGTTCAACCTGATGGAAGCCGTGGTGCCGGAATACGACGGCGCCGGTGTGATCCGAGAGCCCTCGGGCACCACCGTCACCGGCATCGTGCCCACCAACACCTACCGGTGTCAGGATGGCAAATACGTGGTCATCGGCGGCAACGGCGACTCCATTTTCCAGCGCCTGATGCGCGCGGCGGATCGGCCAGAGATGGCGAAAGATCCACGCATGGCCACCAACGCCGGGCGCGTCGAATGCGTGGAAGAAATCGATGGTGCATTATCCGACTGGTGTGGTTCTCTCGCGTCCACCGAGCTTCTGGCCAAACTCGAAGCGGCGCGGGTGCCCTCGGGCCCGATCTACAATGTCGCGGATATGATGGCCGACCCGCACTTTCAGGCGCGGGGCCTGTTTGAGCAGGTCGAGATCAATGGCAAGCCGCTGAAAATCCCGGCGATGATGCCGCGCCTGGACAGCACCCCGGGCGGCACCAACTGGCCGGGCCCCGAGGTGGGCCAACATACCGACGGCGTATTGCAGGAGGCTTTGGGCCTCAGTGCGGAAGACTTGAGTGATTTGCGCGAACAGGGCATTGTGTAGCGGCCCGATACGACGCCCGATAGAACGAGTAATCTGTTATGAACAAAACCGAAGAACGACCCGACGAGCCGCTAAAGCCCGGCCGCTATCGCCACTACAAAGGCAAGGACTATCAGGTACTGGAAGTGGCCACCCACAGTGAAACCGGGGAGGCCATGGTGGTCTATCGTTGCCTCTACGGCGACTACAGCCTCTGGGTCCGGCCGCTGTCCATGTTTAACGAGTCGGTGGAAGTGGCGGGGGAAACCGTGCCGCGTTTTGCCTATGTGGAACCCATGGAGAAGGATCACCTGTGGGCGGGACAGTAACGACGGACGACCTGAACGCGCGGGACGAACACTGGATGCAGCGCGCCCTGGCGTTGGCCGAGCAGGGTGCCCAGCGAGGCGAAGTGCCGGTCGGTGCCGTGCTGGTCCGCGACGATGAAGTGCTCGGCGAAGGCTTCAATCAGCCCATTGGTGCTCAGGACCCCACCGCCCACGCCGAAGTGGTGGCGCTGCGTCAGGCCGCTGCAGCGGAGCAGAACTACCGCCTGCCGGATACCACTTTGTACGTGACCCTCGAGCCCTGCACCATGTGCATCGGCGCCCTGATTCACGCCCGCGTCGCACGCTTGGTCTACGGCACCACCGAACCCAAAGCCGGCGTGGTGGAAAGCCGCAATCAACTCGCACAGACGGACTACTACAATCACTGGCTGGAAGTACAGGGCGGCGTACTCGCCGAAGCCTGCCAGCAGCAACTGACCGACTTTTTCCGCCAGCGCCGGGCCGAAATCAAGGCACGCAAACAGGCGCAAAACCCCTCATGAAATATTACGACTGCGTGATTATCGGCGGTGGCGCCGCCGGCCTGATGTGTGCCGCCACGGCGGGTTTTCGCGGGCGAAGCGTGGCGGTGTTGGACCATGCCAATAAAGTGGGCAAAAAAATCCTGATGTCCGGTGGCGGCCGCTGCAACTTCACCAACTACGATGTCTCGCCGGAAAACTTCATTTCCGACAATCCCCACTTCTGCATCTCCGCCCTGCGCCGATATACCCCTTATGACTTTCTGGCGCTGGTGCAGCGCTACGATCTCCAGTATCACGAAAAAGCGCTGGGGCAATTATTCTGTGATCACAAATCCCGGGATATTCTCGATATTCTATTGGCCGAGTGCGACCAAGCCGGCGTGAGCATCCAGACCCAGTGCACCATTGAATCGATCGAGAAAACCGACAGCGGCTTTACGTTGACCACAACCAACGGCGGTGTGCAGTGCGAATCCCTGGTGGTGGCCACCGGCGGCCTGTCCATTCCCACCATGGGCGCCACCGGCTTCGGTTACCAGATCGCCAAACAGTTCGGCCTGCCGATCACCGAGCGTGAAGCAGCACTGGTACCCTTCACCCTGAGCGGCCAGTGGCTGGAGATTGCCCGTTCCCTCTCGGGCGTGTCCTTGCCGGTGACAGTCGAGTGCGGAGAGCAGCGCTTTGCCGAAGCGCTGCTGTTCACCCACCGGGGCCTGAGTGGCCCGGCCATCTTGCAGATTTCCAATTACTGGCACCGCCAGGAAGCCATCACCATCGACTTCCTGCCCGGAGAATCTCTCGGGGAGCTGCTGAACCAGTGGCGCTCCGACGGTCAGAAAACCACCCTGAAAAACCGCCTCTCTCGCCACCTGCCCAAGCGCTTTGTGGAAACCTGGCTGGAACTGCCGATCTTCCCGAGCGGCCTGCAGGACAAACCCCTGGCGGAGTGGAGCCGCACCGACATGGACGCCCTGTGCGACGGCTTCCACCGCTGGCAGATCGTCCCGCCGGGAACCGAAGGCTACCGCACCGCGGAAGTCACCCGCGGCGGGGTGGATACCCAGGCGGTGTCCTCCAAGACCTTTGAGGCAAGAGCGGTGCCGGGGCTGTATTTTATTGGCGAGGTACTCGACGTGACCGGTTGGTTGGGGGGCTACAACTTCCAGTGGGCCTGGGCCAGTGGGTACTGTGCAGGGCGGGTGATTTGAAGATTTAAAGCTCATATTTGAATTTCTGAAAAATTAGTGCACACTTTACATTCAGGCGGTTAACGCTTTTTTGACCCGATAAAATAAAATTTAGAAAAATCAATGGCTTACTGAAATTGGTTAAAGGTAAGCGTGCCGCAGGTCGGGAGAAACAGTGCCAGCACACTTTTACACCCAGGGAGGAAGGTATTGTTGTCGGGAGTTGGTTGAGTGTCAGCACTTTACCCCGTGGCCTACCTTGACTCATAAACGTACAGGCTTGATATACAGTTGTTAGATTCTGAGGGGCTTTTTTGGATTTACCACCTAGTTTTTTAGCTTCCATGTTTGGTGCCATATTAGGGTCCCTGTTGGCAGGTGTGGGGTTTCTCTACAGACGTTCTGCTGAATATAAAGATGAATTCCGAGGGCTAATATTCACGCTTCTAGGAGTCTATAGTTCGTTAAGAGCTACGCAAATCCTCAAACCAAGAAATTATCTTGAAGCATGCGCTGAAGTGATGGAGCGTCTAGGCCACAAGAACTTGGCGAAAAATGAAGAGTTTTTCCGGATTATGGAGCCTCTAGTTAAGCCCCAGCTGGAAGCAATGCTATCCCAAGTCAATGGTTGGGATGACGCAGGTTATGTCCAAAAGCTCGAACGAATTGCTCGAAATAATCCCGTGCTAGCACATCGCCTTAAATCTAATTCGCTGCTAATGGATATTATCCCTCAAGTCCGTGAGTATTGGGTTCGTTATTTGGAGATGCTTAGTGATAACGACCTTTCAGCGGAGCATGTTGAGTCTGAACTTCCAAAAATGGAGAGTGAACTTGTCGAGCATCTTTTGGCCGAATTGAGGTCAGATATTCTTAAGGTTTCCAAATCTATTGGTATTATCCAATACGTTAGAGTGAGACGTCTTTTTAATGTCTATAAAAAACGCACTTCTGAGAATATTTTGGAGCCATTATTCAAAAAATTGATTTCATGAGTCATCATGCTTATGAACAAAGATCAGACAAGACTTAACCATGCGCTATTTCGGGACAATTCCCTTCCGCTTCGCGGCTCCAAAGTGTCCGAAAAGTTTCTTTTTATGTAACCGTTGCTTGGAAGACGTCGCCCTTTTGAATGTGGTTTTGTTGGATGTGCAAAATTAATTATCTAAATAATAGGCGGAGAAGGTGATGGCAAGAGTAATCGAAGAAAAATTGGAGTACTGCAAAAGGTGTTCTAAAACTACCAAGCATCATCGAAATAATAGTAAGTCAAGCGGGTTTATGCTTCTGGTGCATCTGATTCTGACTGTCGCAACTGTTGGTGTGTGGTTGCTGCTTGTCATCGTATGGAAGATTTTAAATGTGCAGGTCGGTGGCTGGAAATGCAGTGAGTGCGGAAGCTAAGTAGTACATAATAAACGGTTGTTGCTGATCCTTTGGAGTGAACGGCTTTCCCGCTACTGAATGGCTGCAAATCCGCTCCAAAAGCCGGTCGCTAGCTTTTTTGAGAGAGGTTCATGATCCTATACAAGTACATGTCCTTCAATGCCGCTCGGAAGGTGATCGATTCCCTATCAATAGGATTTTCATGCCTTGAAGACTTGAACGATCCTTTTGAGTGCACAGCCTTTGGTTTTCGAGATGGCGATGATTCTATAAGCGCGAAAACAGCCACGGATGCGTGCAGAAACCGCTTCTCGAGAAAATACGGTGTCTTATCGTTGACTCGGCAGCCGTTAAACGCGCTTATGTGGTCGCATTATGGAGACTCTCACCAAGGGGTGGTCCTTGGGTATGATTGTGATTTGGCCGGATTTTCAGACCCGCAAAGCAATGTGATTTCAAGCCAGTATGGAGAGATGATCTACTCAGCTACAAAGCCTCATAAGGATCTCCCTGTGATTGGCGAGCATGAGCTGATGAACATTGGCGGTAAACTTCGTTTTGACTCGAATGCCTACAATTTGATGAAAAGAGCTTTTCTATATAAGTCTCTTGAGTGGGCATACGAAGAAGAAGTCCGTATTGTAAAAAATATTGAAAATATCCCCTTCGGATATCACACAGGTAGTGGTCGATATCGTGAGTGGAATAAAGTAATTGTCTCTGGTCGACCTTTATACTGCCTTGATGTGCCGGAAAACTCGCTTAAAGAAATTTATTTAGGGCGAAATTTATATAGAAATGTTACCAAAGGTGGCTCTGTTACTGACAAAGAGTTGAAGGATGTGCTTCAGTCCTGGGGGAGAAAAGATGTCAAGATGATGCAGTGTGAACCCGATGTTAAATCGTGGAACCTCGTCGCAAAAAAATCTATCAACAAAAGCTAACCCGTGGCTGTTGACGAGCGCACTCGCGCTGGGACTTCGTTATACCGAAAAGCGACGGCGTTGAATGCTTTGTAGGAATAATGAGGGTGGAGTAGTGACACATCCAAAATTCATCGTAGGGAGTTTCGTCGAGGCGTTGGCGGCCTCGCGGTTGATTGAGTCAGCTATAGTCATAAAGCTTTCGAGTGATCCGTTGCTCGACATTCCGGGTGCAGGGGCAATAGTCGAAGGTTATGATTGGCTTGACAGTACTGGGTCAAATACGAGGTATGACTTAGTGGTCCTCGATCTTCCATTGGGGACGGCCCGAAAGAAGATCGAGATGGGTGGCTCAACAATCAGTGCTCGGGGAAGCTGGATAGAGTTGTACAAAGCACTTAACCTGCTTACCTCAAAGGGTTTGTGTGTTGCAATAATGGAGTCGACCTGTAGTGGCATAGTGATTCTGGC
>NZ_DFTP01000019.1:969-12792 GCF_002381585.1 Marinimicrobium sp. UBA4209 | reverse complement strand
GCCAGAATCACTATGCCACTACAATTACCGACAAAATGCCGCTTAAACAGCGAGCAGCAACCGCTGAATATGCTTATTGAGTGCCGCCTTCAACTCATCGGGTGATTGAATAACAAAGCCAAAAGGCAGCTGGGCCAACCACCAGGCAAACCAGTGATAACTGTCCGTACTGGTGGTCATCAACACGCCATTCTCCTGCTGTTCAAACATGCCCTCCATGTCGCTCGTGCAGGTCGTGGCTGTAATCATGTAATCTGTCACCGAATTCATGTCGGTGTAAAGCAAGACACTGACCGGAAAACGCCAGGTAGCTTTGTACAGACTTTCCTGAAGGTGGCGGGCGGCGTCAAAACTGGCCGGACGCACAAAGCGCTCCTCAGCCCGCGTAATGTCGGACAACCGATCAAGCCGAAACGAACGCAGTGCCTGGCGCAGGTGGCAGAATCCGCCAACATACCAATTACCAGCCCAGAACACCAAGCCATAAGGATCGAACCGGCGCTGCATCGTTTCACCCTGCGGCGAGCGGTAAATCATGTCGACCATTTCACAGGTCTGTGTCGCCTGAGTCAGCTCCAGCAGTTGGTGATGATTGGACGCGCGGCGCGAGGGGATCAACTGAATGGTGTTATCCATCGCCTGTACTTGGGCTTTCAGGTTCGCCGGCATGACGCGCTCCAACTTGGCGTGCACGCTGGCCAGCGCCACATCATCCTCCAAGAGATTGTGTTCGCGCACCGCCAGAAGCGCGAGAGTGATCACCCGAACTTCCGATTCGGTAAACATCAACGGCGGAAGCTTGAACCCCGGCACCAGACGGTAGCCACCATAGCGCCCTTGCTCGGTGGTCACGGGAATACCTAGATCCTCCAGCACAGTGATATAGCGCCTGACCGTGCGCCGGTCCACGCCCAAGCGCTCGGCGATTTCCGCGCCGGAAAGCTGGCCCCGAGCCTGGAGTAACTCCAGCAGTGCCAGTACCCGCGTCGTCGGTCCCGCCATCGGTTCACTCCATTCGAAATAAAAACCAATGATCGCGCATAACTAGGACGGATTCTAGCCTATTACGCCAATAACATGGCTTTGGTGGCGCTGCAGCGGCCGAAATTCAACCTGAATGTAACGTGTAAGCAACCCAAACCAAGGAGCAAACCCCATGAGCATGATGACCCTGTACACCAACCCTCAATCCCGGGGCCGAGTCGTTCGCTGGATGCTGGAAGAAATCGGCCAGCCCTATGATGTGAAAGTCATGACCTTCGGTGGTGACATCAAATCCCCGGAGTACCTCAAGCTCAATCCCATGGGCAAGGTGCCTACCCTGACTCATAAGGGCACGGTGATCACCGAGGTGGCGGCTATTTGCGCCTACCTGGCCGAGCAATTTCCGGAGGCGGGCTTGGCACCGGCGCTCGATAGCCCCGAGCGCGGCAGCTACCATCGCTGGCTGTTTTTTGTCGCGGGCCCGTTCGAAATGGCATCCAGCGCCAAGGCCTATAACTGGGAAATTACCGATGAAATGGCCCAGGCCGTTGGCTGCGGCCATATTCAGGATACCCTCAATGCGATCGAACAGACCCTGACCAAACAGCCCTACCTGTGCGGTGACCGGTTCACCACGGCCGACCTCCTGATGGCGAGCTACATTGGATGGGAAACTATGATGAAAGTGCTGGAGCCAAACCCGGTGTTTGCCCAATACGTGGAACGCTGCGAGAGTCGAGAAGCCGCGAGGCGCGCCGATAAACTGGACAATGCCTTGATGGAGAAGATTGCCTAAAGGTCATTGAGTGGGCGGCCCGGCACCGTCATGGTGCCGGGACTTACTACACCTCGTCGATCAATTGCCGATGCACACACACTGCCGTGTTTCTCGGTCGAACCGTCAACCCCCTGCCTTCGAGGTGCGCACGGGTAAACGCCGCCCCGAACAGTAGAATCATGGAGGAATAGTTAACCCAGAGCAGAAGCAACGCCAGAGAGCCTGCAGCACCATAAGCCGATGCCGTGGCCGTATAGGCCAGGTAGATGGCGATCAGGGAGCGGCCCGCCGTGAACAGTAAGGCAGTGATAAACGCGCCGAGCAGAACGTCTCGCCAAGTCAGCAACACGTCGGGCAGGATCTTGAACATGGCCGCAAACAGCACCGTCACCACAAACAGTGATAGCGACAGCTCCATACCCACCATCGCCCAACCCGGCACCGGTAGCCACTCCTCTGCAAACGCCATAATGGTACGCATGGCCACAGACAACAGTAGTGAGACCAACAGGACGAACCCGATAGCAAGAATAATGGTCAGCGACAATAACCGGCTCTTGATAAAGATCCACAAGCTACTTCTCGAAGGCCTCGGTGCGACGCTCCAGATCCCATTCAGGGACTGCTGCATCTGGGCGAAAACCGTGGTGGCCCCCAGTATGGTGGCGACGATCCCGATCAGCGCCGGCCAGATACCACTCTGGTCAATCTGAGAATTGACCACGGCCGTCTGAACCACCCCGGCCGCTTCCGGACCAATCGTCCCCTCCAGTTGTTCAAAGAGCTGCCCCTGGACCGCCCTCTCCCCGATCACCAGCCCGACTATCATGACGACCACCACCAGGACCGGCGCAATGGAAAAAACGGTGAAAAACGCCAGTGCGGCGGCATAGATGAAGGCCTGGCTGCCCAGCCAATACTGGATCGCGGCAAGGAAGATGCCGAGCCAGTGTTTTACGGGAGCGGGAAGCTTGTCCTGAAGAGTCAAATCCATGGTACGGGGAACCTTTGCCTTTAAATCAGTATTGAGAAGTTACCACATAGTATAGGCGCTCGCCGACCCGGAACGCAGCCCGACCGTCACGAAGCGACATGCCCCGCTCCCATAAAAAATGGGGCTGCGGCAATTATTCTATTCCTTTACGTCTCTCCAGACCTAAATAATAAGCGATACCTGATGCCCCGTGTCGACGCAACGTCAAGTGGCAATCACGTTCTTCTTTCGTAATGTTCAAGCACTCGCCTTTCGCCAGTAACATCCATAGACACCGTCCCCATATGCTGGAAGCCGATATTGAGGATGACACGCCCTGAGGGGCGATTTTCTTTCAGGTGTCTGGCATAAATCAGTGGCAACCCGAACTCTTTCAGTCCGAACTCGACTAGAGCGCCCGCGGCCTCGGTACAATACCCGTTACCCCAGTATGGAAACCCAATCCAGTAACCGAGATTGCCGTCGGCAGCTGTGAGTTCGGTTAGACTCACTGTCCCGATCAGTTCTGACGTTTCCGAAAGAGTGACCGCGTAAACAATTGCTTCGCCACGCGAGAACGAGACAGCCTGAGAAGCTATCCAGCTCTCCGCCATACCGTCTTTATAGGGATACGGTATATTGGCCGTCATTTCTGATACTCGACGGTCGCCAGCCAACTCCTGGACTCGGGGAGCGTCTGTCAATGAAAATGGCCGTAGCGTCAATCGTTTGGTATGAAGTGTTGGCTGCGTTTCCATGAGGCATCGCTCTCGCTGTTTCCACGGGGCACAAACCGCCCACGTAATTGGCTAATGACTGAGTGTGTACGAATACCTACTCACCCATCTCCATAACCCAATGATCATTCAACTCAGGACCGCCACCACGATTTTCGCTGCCCGCGACAATATGCAGCTCCCCATTAAACAGCGTGGCCTGGGTCCCGTGGCGCCCAACCGGTAAAGGCGGCAGGCTGAGCCATTCCCCAGTTTCCGGGTTGTACGCCTCCACTTCGCGGTGGGCCTCCACTTGGCTGGTGCTCTCGCCACCCAAGACCACCAACAATCCATTAAAGGCCACCGTTGCCGTACCGGCACGCTCGGTGGGCAAAGGCGCTTCCAGCGTGTGCCAGCGCTGGTTTGCAATGTCGTACACATCGACGGGCGCAACGGTGAGCGACATGCTTTCGCCCGTGTCGTGGGATGAGGTTCGCCCTCCGGCTGCGTAAATATGTCCATCAATCACCGCAGCATGAAAGTGATCTCGGGAATGCGGGGTGTCAGGCAGTTGCGTCCAACGTCCAGTTTCTGGATCAAACACATCCACCCAAGGGACATAGCCGCTCATATGGCCGCGCGTGTTTCCACCCACCAGGTAAATCAGCCCTTCATGCAACACAACGCCGCTGCCACCGCGCCGACGATCGGCGGGGATTTCTGGCCCCTCCGACCAAGCGTCAGTGGCGGGGTCGTAAATCAGAATATTGGCCAGCGGGGGCTCTTCTGGAAAACCACCGGTCATGGCGCCCAGCACGTAGAGCTTTTCGTCGTATTCGATGGCCTGCATATGGTGAATTTCAAACGGCGGTTTGGCGCCCTGGCTCCAGCTTCCCGTGGCCGGATCAAAAATATCCAAAGGCCGTTCACCTCGGCCGCCGACCAAATACAAGTGTTCTCCCACCGCCACAAAACCGTTTTCGTGGCGTGCACTGGGTGGCGTATTTGCTTTGTGCTGCCGCCATTGCACTGAGGCAATGTCGGGGTTTTGTGGGCTAGTGGTTTGAGCGCTGCAAGCTGCAAGCACAAAGAACGCAGCACCCATTGCGGCAGATGAAACGAGTTTTGTGACTGCGCACTGGGTTTTGATTGAGGGATTGAACAATGGCATAGCTTACGACTCCTGTTGCAATTCTTTGAGCACAATTTTTTTATAATGAAACCGGGGGAACTACAAACCTTGACGTATAGACTTCAAGGAATGCTGAGTCAGGCTAACGTCCACATATACGGCACCCGGCACAGGGAGGTGTCCGGCTCTTGAAACGCGCGTATATATAATTTGCCTGCTAGCCTGCCTCTTTTATTAAGGACTCTGTAATGACTTCAGGGTGCCTAAAGGCAATTTGAATGAGAGCTTGGGCGGCGCCTGAAGGTTTTCGACGCCCTTGCTCCCATTCCTGAAGAGTGCGAGGAGATATATGCAGAGCTTCTGCAAACTGTGACTGGGAAAGCCCGGTTTTACTACGAGCCGCCGCCACTTCATTTGGTGAAACCTGCGTTGTTCGTGCTGCTTTACCCGCCTTCATTTCATTCACGGACTGTAGAAGCTTTTTGCCTAGCTCCTCCCCGGTCATGGTAGGTTGCTTAGCCATTTTCAATTACCTCTCGGATGGATTTCAGCAAGTGCGCCGGGATATTACCGCGAACACTCTTTGCGTAAATCACCAGTAACCACAATTCACCGCTTTCCAGACGAGTGAAGTAAATAACCCGTACACCGCCACTTTTCCCAGTGCCTTGCCTACGCCAACGTACCTTCCGACAGCCACCGCTGGCCGGAATGACATCCCCAGCCTCGGGGTTTGCTGCCAACCAAGCACAAAATGCGCCCCGGTCTTCCTCAGACCACAGTTCTTTGGCGTCTTCCGTAAAGGTGGGGGTTTCTATAACGGTGTACATGGACCAAATATACGTCATTGACGTATGATCATCAAGGGCTAGGCTGACAGATGTTTATTGCGCCAGCACCTTTTGTCGCTTGAGAGGTAATTAGGATAGCCACTTGGGTGCCAACGGAGGGGCGAGGTGAACTCGTCCAGGGGCCGTCAAACAAAAAAACCACACCTTTCGGTGGGTGTTGCAGAGTTCGGAGACTGCGGAACGGCGGGATGCATGGCGCACATCCATGTGCGCCACCCTCCGGGCAGCTTCGCTGTGCCAATCGGCTATCCTGCCGATTGGTGAACCGCGTCAGCGATTCTCACCCGGCGGGGATCCGCCAAACAAAAAACCCCCGCACCTTTCGGTGCGAGGGTTTTGTGTTTGGTGGAGCCTAGCGGGATCGAACCGCTGACCTCAACACTGCCAGTGTTGCGCTCTCCCAGCTGAGCTAAGGCCCCAAAACTGCTTGTGCTTCGTTGGAAGCGGGGCGCATTGTAGCACCCCGCTCGGAGCTGTCAACAATAAATCGGCAAAAAAACCTAATTCTTTGATTATTAGGCAGTTTTTACGAATTCTCTGCTGACGCCTCCGCTTCCGTACCCAGCGCCTGGTAGGCCTTTTCCAGCTTTTTGAGCTGTTTTTTGCCCACTCCGCCAAGGACTTCGACGGCCTGGCGCAGTCTGGCGCGGCTCATGTCCGGGCCGAGCAGGACCATAGCGTCCATGACCGAGAAGGAGGCGGTGGTGCCGGCGATGGCGACGAACAGCGGGGCCAGGAAGTCTTTGACCTTGATTCCGGTGGCGTCGGCCAGGGATTTGAGCTCGGCGAAGATGGCGTCGCGCTCCCAGGTGCGCAGGGTTTCCATGCGCCAGACGGCGAACTGGAGGACCCTTTTCTGTTCGTCCAGCTCCAGTTTGTTGCCAGTGAAGTGGCTCTCGGTCAGGCCCAGGTTGCCGGAGGCCAGAAAGCTGACCAGGGGAGCGAAGTCGCCCAGGGTTTCCATGCGGGACTGGGCATGAGGCAGTACTTTGAGGAGGTTGTCCCGGTTGAGCGCCCAGGCCTGGAGGCGATCGGCCAGCTGTTCGGTGGAGAGGTCTTCCCGAATCCACAGGCCATTGAGCCAGGAAAGCTTTTCCACGTCGAAGATGGGGCCGCCCAGAGAGACGCGGTTGATGTCGAAGTGGGCCTGCATTTCCTCCAGGGTGAATTTCTCACGCTCATCGGGCATGGACCAGCCCATGCGGCCCAGGTAGTTGAGCAGGGCTTCGGGCAGGAATCCGGCACGCTGGTAGTAGAGGATGCTGGTGGGGTTTTTGCGTTTGCTGAGCTTGGATTTGTCCGGGTTGCGCAGCAGCGGCAGGTGGCACAGCACGGGGGCTTCCCAGCCGAAGTATTCGTACAGCTTAAGGTGTTTGGGGGCGGAGTTGATCCACTCTTCCCCGCGAATCACGTGGGTGATACCCATCAGGTGGTCGTCCACCACGTTGGCCAGGTGGTAGGTGGGCATGCCGTCGGCTTTGAGCAGTACCTGCATGTCCACCTGGGACCAGTCGATGTCGATCTCGCCGCGTAGCATGTCCTGCACTTTGCAGGTGCCCTCTTCCGGCACTTTCATGCGAATGACGTAGGGCTCGCCGGCGTCCAGGCGCTGTTTGACTTCCGCCTCGCTCAGCTTCAGGCCGCGACCGTCGTATTTGGGGGTTTCCCCGCGGGCCTGTTGCTCGGCACGCATCTGGTCCAGTTCTTCGGCGGTGGCGAAGCAGTAAAAGGCGTGGCCCTTTTCGATCAACTGTTCGGCGTAGCCCCGGTAGATGTCCATGCGCTCGCTCTGGCGGTAGGGACCGTGTTCGCCGCCCACGTCCGGGCCCTCATCCCACTCGATGCCCAGCCAGCGAAGGCTGTCCAGAATGGCCTGTTCGGATTCCGGGGTGCTGCGGGTCTGGTCGGTGTCTTCAATGCGCAGCAGGAACTGGCCGCCGTGCTGGCGGGCAAAGCACAGGTTGAACAGGGCAATGTAGGCGGTACCGACGTGGGGATCGCCCGTCGGTGAAGGCGCAATACGGGTGCGAACGGTCATAGAAAACTTCCGCGAGTTGGTGAACGTGAATGCGATATGGGCCGGCATTATACGTGAGCGGGGGCGGATCTGCGATGAATGCCGCACTCACTTAATTAGAGTTTACTAATTTACTGGAATTGCTTACCATGAGGTAATACTTTTTCAATCAAGAGATACCCACACGATGAGTGCAACCCGCGTAACGCCCCAACAACTGTTTGCCAACACCCGACCGGAGGAGCTGTGCATTCTGGACCTGCGCACCACCGCCGAGGTGGAGAACGAGCGGGTTCCCGGTGCCCTGCATATTCCCCTACAGGAGCTCAGCGCTGAGCGCCTGCAGGCCGAGCTGAGCCAGCGCGCTGGAGACAAGAGCACGGTTTACCTGCTGTGCCAGAGCGGTCGCCGGGCGGATATAGCGGTTGACAAGCTGGCGGGCAAGGTCGATTGCTCACTGTGCATTATCGACGGTGGTGTCAACGCCATGCGCCACGCCCCGGTGGAGCTTGAGCGTTCCGAGACGCCGCGCCGCGCGGTCTCGATCGAGCGTCAGGTACGGATTACCGCCGGACTGCTGATTCTCACCGGCGTGGTGCTGGGCTTTACCGTCAATCCGGGCTTTTTCTGGCTCTCGGGCGCGGTCGGTGCGGGCCTGACCTTTTCAGGCATCACCGATACCTGCGCCATGGCCAAAGTCCTGCTGCACATGCCCTGGAACCGGTAAGCTCCCATGTTCCTGCTGATCGGCGTACTCATTGGACTGGTACTGGGCCTGACCGGCGCAGGCGGTTCGGTGTTTGCGGTGCCGCTGCTGATTCTGCTCGGCGGGATGAGCGTCAACGGTGCGGTCGGCCTGTCGCTGGGGGCGGTGGCGATCAGCGCGCTGTATGGCAGCTTTCGCAGCTGGCACAGCGATCTGGTGCTCTGGCCACCCACCATCATTCTGGCGGTGACCGGTGCCCTAGTCGCGCCTCTGGGCAAGTGGCTGGGCAATCAGTTGCCCGACACCCTGCTGTTGGTCAGCTTCAATGTGCTGACTTTGATCATTGCGGTGCGCATGTGGCGCGACGCCCAGCGCAACCCGGAGCATGCCAATGTGGTCCGCGCCAGCAAGGCCGAACACCGGCGCCCGGAAATGCTGTGCATGTTGAGCCCCACCGGACAGTTTGAGCTTAAGCCGCGCTGCATTTCCGGGCTGGCGATTGGGGGCGCACTGGTGGGTTTGCTCTCCGGGGTGTTCGGTGTGGGCGGCGGCTTTCTGATCATTCCGCTACTGCTGTTTTTAAGCCGCATTTCCATGGTGCAGGCGGTTTCGATTTCCCTGCTGATCATCACCCTGATCAGCAGCTCGGGCTTTATCAGCCACTGGCTGTTCAGCGAACAGGCCGGCACCCCCATGGACTGGTCTCTGCTCGGCTGGCTGGCACTCGGCGGCGTGGGCGGCATGGTGGTGGGTCAACAGATCAGCCATCACATTGCCAACGCCCGCTTGCAGCAGGTGTTCGCCGTTGGCCTGGTGGTTCTGGCGCTGGTGGCACTGGCTTCCACCCTGATCCGCTGACCGCCCTTTCAGAAAACCACCCGCCCACAAAAAAGGGGCCGAAGCCCCTTTCTCCGTGCCCGTCTATCGACCGGCTTACTCTTCCGATTCGGGTTTGACGAACCGCAGAGTCATCCGGTCGCTCTCGCCAATGGCTTCATAGGAAGCGCGATTTTCATCACCCAGACGCAGTGAAGGCGGCAGGGTCCAGACGCCTTCCGGGTGATCCCGGGTATCTTTCGGGTTGGCGTTGATGTTGCTGCGGTCGTCCAGGGTCAGTCCAGCCGCTTCCGCCAAGGCAATGACCGCCGCTTCTGACACATAACCGGTGGTGGCGCTTTCCGAGGGGTCCGCCTCGTCGACGGCGCGATGTTGCACCACACCCAGCACGCCGCCAGGTTTGAGGACCTCGGCAAAGGCCTGGAACATGCCTTCAGCCTGCCCACCGTTGATCCAGCCGTGGACATTGCGGAAGGTCAGCACGAAGTCTGCGCTGCCCGGCTCGCCGAGCACGGGCGCCGAGGGGTCATAGAGCTGCACTTCGGCGTTGCCGTAGAACTCGGGCTGATCTTCAATGCGGGCCTGAATTTGCGCGGCCTGCCGGACCACGTAAGACGGCATGCCCTCCAGCTCGGGGTTCGGGGTGGCGGCGATGTATTGCCCGTCCTCATTGACGAAGGGGGCGATGATTTCCATGTACCAGCCGCCACCGGGATTGATTTCAATCACGGTGTCATCCCGCTCCACACCAAAGAAAAACAGGGTTTCTTCGGGATTGCGATAGCGGTCCCGGGCCCGATTGTCGTCGCTGCGGTGAGCGCTGGCCATGATTTCCAGGATGCTGGCGCCCGGCGCTGCCAAAGGAGCGCCTTCCGCGACGGTTGCTTCGGCTTCCGGTTCAGGGGTGGATGTCTGGGTTTCTTCCGCCTGCTCGCAAGCGGTCAGTGCCGTGGCGGCCGCCAGACAGGCGACCAATTTCAGGATTCTCATGGTTTGGCTCCGTTTATTATCGATTAAGGTATTCAACTCCAACGCGCGAGGGCGCGCAGGTCTTTGTCCCGGGCGTCGACCCAGACTGAGCCGTCCTCGGTGTCTTCGCGCTTCCAGAAAGGCGCCCGGTTTTTCAGGTAATCCATGATGAATTCTGCCGCCTCAAAGGAGGCATCCCGGTGGGCGCTGGTGACGCCGACGAACACAATCGCCTCCCCTAATACCAACGAACCAACCCGATGGATCACCCTCACCCGCCCCAGCGACCAGCGCTGGCGGGCATCGGCCAGGATCTGCTCCAGGGCCTTTTCGGTCATGCCCGGGTAGTGCTCCAGGGTCATACCGGTGACGGCGCGACCGTCATTGTGTGAACGCACCCGACCGACAAAAAATACCGCCGCGCCGGCATCCACATCATCGGCGGTGAGTTGGGCGTATTCATGGGCCACATCAAAGGGCGCGGTCTGGACGGATATCATGTCAGCCTCCGGTGACCGGTGGCATAAAGGCCACCTCATCGCCATCATGAACCGGATGGCCGGATTTCACCAGCGACTGGTTCACCGCAAAGAGCACGCCGGAGGCACTCAGGGGCTCCCGCCAGTCGGGATGCTCGGCCACCAGCCGCTCGCGCACCTTGGTGACACTGTCGCCCTCAACGGTTTCCAGCGTCAGCGAATCGCAGCCGAGCTGATCGCGCAAGCGGGCAAAAAACAGTATCTGAATCATGATTGTTTGGTCTCGTCTTCAGCGCGTACATAATGACCGCGACGGCCACCGGATTTTTCCAGCAGCGCGATATTTTCAATGACCATACTCAAATCGACGGCTTTACACATATCGTAGATGGTCAGGGCGGCCACGCTGGCGGCGGTCAGCGCTTCCATTTCCACGCCGGTCTGGCCGGACAGCTTGCAGTAGGTTTCGATCGCCACGCCCGCCGGTTCCTCCTGAAACGCAAATTCGACCCCCACTTTGCTCAGTGCCAGTGGGTGACAGAGGGGTACCAGGTTGGAACACTGCTTGGCCGCCTGAATGCCGGCAATGCGGGAGACCGCCAGCACGTCGCCTTTTTTCAGGCCATTTTCACGAATCAGCGCCAGGGTGGCGGGTTGCATCCGGACGAACGCGCTGGCCCGTGCCTCGCGCACGGTAGCGGGCTTGTCCGACACATCCACCATGCTGGCGCGCCCTTGATCGTCAGTGTGGGTCAAACTCATGGGAATCCTGTTGCGGTTCAAATCGTCCTTCATCATACCCGAAAAAAAGCGCCTCCCGTGAGTGGGTAGGCGCTTTGGGGTACTGCGTCCGCTTATTGGCTGGCGAGGTTACGCAACACGTAATGCAGAATGCCGCCGTTCTGGAAGTAGGCGAACTCGTTGGGGGTATCGATGCGCACTTTGGCCTTGAAGGTCTTGGCTTTGCCATCGGCCCCTTTGGCCGTCACTTCTACCTCTTTGGTGTCTGCCTGCACAGCGGGAATATCGAACGCCTCCTCACCGGTCAGCCCCAGGGACTCGACGGATTCGCCCTCGGCAAACTGGAGCGGCAGAATGCCCATGCCCACCAGGTTGGAGCGGTGAATGCGCTCGTAGCTTTCGGCAATGGCCGCACGCACACCGAGCAGTGACGGACCTTTCGCCGCCCAGTCCCGGGAGGAGCCGGAGCCGTATTCTTTACCCGCGAGCACCACCAGCGGTGTGCCGTCTTCGCGATAACGCTCGGCGGCATCGAAAATACTGATGACTTCGTTCTTGGGCAGGTAGGTGGTCCAGCTGCCCTCGGTGCCCGGCGCCATCTGGTTTTTCAGCCGCACGTTGGCGAAGGTGCCGCGCATCA
>NZ_DFTP01000019.1:283-904 GCF_002381585.1 Marinimicrobium sp. UBA4209 | reverse complement strand
GGAGCCGTAGGAGTTGAAGTCCTTCGGGTCCACGCCCTGCTCCTGCAGATACAGGCCAGCGGGGCTGTCCGGCATGATGGCGCCGGCCGGGGAAATATGGTCGGTGGTGATGCTGTCACCGACCTTCACCAGGCAGCGGGCATCCTTGATATCGGTAATATCCCCAGGTTTTTTACCCATGCCATCAAAGAACGGCGGCTTGCGCACGTAGCTGGAGTCCGGCCAGGCGTAGAGCTGGCTCTCTTCCACCGGCAGTGCCTGCCAGCTCTCGTCACCGCTGAACACGTCCGCGTACTTCTCGGAGAACATGGCCGGGTCCAGGTTGTCGGCAATGGTTTTCTGGATATCCGCCGTGCTGGGCCAGATGTCCTTCAGGTAGACCGGCTTGTTGTCCTTGTCATAACCCAGAGGCTCTTTCTGCAGGTCGATATCCATGGTGCCGGCCAACGCGTAGGCCACCACCAGAGGCGGTGAAGCCAGGTAGTTGGCCCGCACGTCGGGGTGAATCCGCCCTTCAAAGTTGCGGTTGCCCGAGAGCACCGAGGTCACCGTGAGATCGCCCTCGTGGATGGCTTCGTGAATCTCTTTGGGCAGTGGGCCGGAGTTGCCGATACAGGTGGT
>NZ_DFTP01000019.1:0-225 GCF_002381585.1 Marinimicrobium sp. UBA4209 | reverse complement strand
GGTGCAGCCATAGCCCACCAGGTAGAAACCCAGACCTTCCAATTCGTCCATCAGACCAGCTTTTTCCAGGTAGTCGGTCACGACTTTGGAGCCGGGCGCCAGGCTGGTTTTGACCCAAGGACGAGCGCTCAACCCTTTGGCACGGGCATTTTTCGCCACCAGACCAGCGGCCATCAAAACCGCCGGGTTGGAGGTGTTGGTACAGCTGGTGATCGCGGCAATCAC
>NZ_DFTP01000038.1:3885-4028 GCF_002381585.1 Marinimicrobium sp. UBA4209 | reverse complement strand
TCCTGAGTTGCGCGGCCTATTTCCGCTCCCGGGAAGGACAGCTGTGGCAGATTGTCTACAGCAAGCCGGACAGCATGCGGGAGTATCGTAGTTTGCGGTGAGGTGGTAACGGCGGATTGAGGTAACGGCGGATGCGGCCTTCG
>NZ_DFTP01000038.1:0-3853 GCF_002381585.1 Marinimicrobium sp. UBA4209 | reverse complement strand
GATGCGGCCTTCGGCCTTATCCGCCCTACGCGAACTGCCGTGCTATCCGTAGGGGCCGAGCGCAGCGATTAGACGCCGCATCCGCCGTCACCCAGATGCAATCAAAATCCGCCATGTCACAGGCAGTCGCGTAGGGCGGATAAGCCGAAGGCGCATCCGCCGTTAACCACCAGGCTCTCAAACCAACGCGGCGATGTAGGCTAACCACCCCGGCTGGTTATCCATTTTCTTGCGCTCCCGAAAACTGCCATCGGCCACATCCCAATAGATGTGCAGCTTTTTGAAGCCGGCCTCGGTCAGCAGCTCGCGAATTTCCACCATGGACCACTGGCGCCATACGTATTTAAACGCGCGCTTCATTTCACTGCCGTCCCGAAACCGGAAGTGAATGTAATTGACCGCCACATTGGTCATCGGATCGAAACTGTGCTGGTCCCACACATAGGTAAAGCCGCCTTCGATCTTGCGGGCCTCCTCCATGACCTCCTGGGATTCCCAGCCGCCGTACATATCCAGGAAGAAGATTCCGTCTTTTACCAGAGACTTTCGCACCGACTTGAAGTAGCGGACCATCTCTGCCCGCTCCTGAAAAATCCAGTAACTGAAGTTCATGGCATTGACCAGATCGAACTTCTCCCGGGTGACCTGACGCACATCGCGCTGAGCGAGTGTGACCCGATTGCCCGGCTCCCCGAAGGGCTTGAGGTTGTTTTCGATTCCCCACTGCAACACATCCGGATCGATATCCACGCCGAGCGCGGTGCGCTTTTTGTGGCTGTCCACCCAGTGACCACACAATAGCGCGGTACCACAGAAGTCTTCACGCATGGCGTAAGGGCGGCGTTTGCGCAGCTTTTTAAACGTCTTGTCAAAGAACTCCACCTCGAACTCCGGTGCCTGAACACTGCGCTGATACAGATCGTGTCGGTCCGAGTTCTTGGCCGTAAAACGGGGTTTGGACTTTCTCTTTGGCAAAGTGACCTCCGGGCTTTGAGTGACAGCGGGTATAATAGCAGGCTCATGCACCCCACCCCCAAACAGTGCTAAAGTAGCGCCCATGACCTCATCGCTGATCCCCGAAAAACCCCTGCTGTTCTCGCCCTCACTGGCCGCCACCATTGGCCTGGAAGAAGCGATTCTGCTCAGCGCCCTCAGCGATGTCGCCCACTACCGGCCGGGCACCTATCGGCAGGGGCATCACTGGCTCAAGCTCGAAGCGCCGCAACTGCAATCGCTGCTGCCCTTCTGGAGCGACCAGGACCTGCAGCGGGTGAGCAAAAGCCTGCGGGACAAGGGGATCATCCTGATCGAGTCCGCCCCCTACACCGAAAGCCGCCAGCTGCTGTTTGCCTTCAACGAAACCGACCGGACCCAGAGCGCCACGGCCGCTCCCGCCGCCCACAACCCGGACCCGCAGACCGGAGCCAACCGGATCAGCCCCCACTGGCGACCGGATGCCGAGCTGATGCGGCACATCGCCCAGCACAACATTCCGGACCACTTTGTGCGCGAGCAATTGCCGGAGTTCATTGCCTACTGGCGCGAGCGTGGCGAGAGCCACCACGCCTGGGGAGCCAAGTTCCTCAAGCATCTGCTGCGCCAGTGGCGCGAGGCCCAGACCGAGCACCAGGTCCGCCGCGACCGGGAGGTCGCCATGCACAGCGGCTGGCGGCCCAGCCGGGATGCGCTGGAAGTGCTGGTCAAGCACGCCAATATCAGCCTGGCGTTCATCGAGGACGCCATTCCCGAGTTCGTGCTCTACTGGCAGGAGCGGGGCGATGTGGGGCGCACCTGGAACAGCAAATTCATCCAGCACGTCAAACGCCAGTGGCTCAGGTATAATGCCGCTCTTGAGCACGATACCGAGCCGCGGCGCATCCCGGAGAACTGGCAGCCCAGTCAGGATGTGTACGACGTGCTCAAACTGGCCAATATCGACCTGGCGTTCGCCCAGCGCCAGGTGCCGGAGTTCGTGCTCTACTGGCGCGACAGCAACCAGGTGCACAGCTCCTGGAACACCAAGTTTCTGCAGCACGTAAAGTATCATTGGGCACGCCAGCACGCTCTGACCACGCACAACCCACAGGCAGGCCAACATGCAGGACAGCAAGACCCTTCTCGACCAGGCACAACGCGCGATCGCAGCCTCGTCCAGGACCTCACCGACCGAAGCTGGGCCCGCTGAACAGCAGCGCCGGGCCGCGACCGATGGGCATATTGATGCCCTCAACGAGGCCTTTGCCCTGTTCCGCATCAATTACCATAACCAGTACTACAAGGCCTACAGCGACACCCAGGTGCTCAACCAGATCAAAAAGCTCTGGCTGGACAGCCTGACCCGCTTCGAGCCGGACACCATCCGCCGGGGCGCGCGCAAGGTCATTGAAGAGTCCGAGTTTCTGCCAACCCTGAACCGCATGATGCGCGCCTGCCAGGGCGACCCGACCGAGTTTGGCCTGCCGGACGCCCACAGTGCCTATGTGGAAGCCTGCCGGGCACCGAGCCCCAAAGCGGCCCAGCACTGGAGCCATCCGGCGGTATACCACGCGGGCCTGGCCAGCGACTGGTTTTTCCTGGCCAGCAGTGCCGAGAAAGTGGCTTTCCCGGTGTTTGAACGTCACTACCAGCGCTTTTGCGAACAGGTGATGAACGGCGCGGAGTTACCCCTCCCCCAGGCGCCGGCCCTTCCCGAAACCACCGAAACGCCCCTGTCGGCCGATGAGAACCACCAGCGGCTGGAGGCACTCCGGCGCGAGCTGGATCTCTGATCCTTTGCCCGCCCAACGACGTAACTCTTTGTTTGGATTGATGTATTAGAAGGTGATTGTATGAAGCAGGGTTTCACCCAGTGGTTACTGGGCCTGGGCCTGGTGGCCTTTCCTCTTGGCTGTCTGGTGCTGACGTTTTACCTGGCCTACCACCCGCCCCAGCCCATGGAAGAGTCCGTGGCTGGTCGGCAGGAGCCACCAGCGGTACCGCGCCCCGCCGAGGTAAAGCAGCTACCGGATTTTGCCAGCATCGGCCATATCCCCGATCGCAAACGGGCCTTTTTTGAGATGCTGATCCCCATGGTTGAGTGGCGCAATCATCAGTTGGAGCAGCTGCGCGAAGACGTCATTGACATGCGCTCGGTGCTCGCCGCCGACAAGAGCCTCAGCAGCCGCCAGCGGGCCCAGCTTGAGCGCCTGCGTATCCATTTCCGCGTGGATGAAGACAACTACCCGAACGCCTCGGACGCCCTGGACGAGCTGCACAAGCGGGTGGACATACTCCCGTTGGAGATGGTTCTGGCTCAAGGGGCGGCAGAATCTGGCTGGGGTACCTCGCGCTTCGCCCAGGAAGCAAACAATCTGTTCGGCCAGTGGTGTTACCGGAAAGGCTGCGGCCTGGTTCCCAACGCCCGCTCGGACGACATGAGTCACGAAGTACAGAAGTTTGCTACGGTGAATGAGGCCGTATCGACCTATTTCCGCAACATCAACACCAACCGGGCCTACCGGGAGGTGCGGGAGATTCGCGCTCAACAGCGTGCTCAGGACATGGCACCCACGGGTATGGCGATGGTGCAGGGACTGATCCGGTATTCGAGCCGCGGACAGGCGTATATTGAGGAGCTCAAGGAACTGATCAGCTACAACGAACTGGAGCAGGTACATGAAGCCTGGTTGACGCCGGAGGAGCCCGAAGTCCCCGCGAAGGCCGAAGCAGAACCCCAGACCGAGGCGGGGTAACGGCTGCACCTGACGGGTAATAAGCTGCGCGCTCCGATGTGTCAGACCGACCCGACCGAGGGAACGAGTGGCTGGACCGGGCTGACTATCGTCGGGTTACGCCTTCGGCTAACCCGACCTAC
>NZ_DFTP01000064.1:14596-41407 GCF_002381585.1 Marinimicrobium sp. UBA4209 | reverse complement strand
GAGGCGAAGGCGATCATGCCCCAACGGCTGACCCGGCCATAGGTGGGCTTGAGGCCAGTGAGGCCGCACAGGGCCGCCGGCTGGCGGATGGAGCCGCCGGTGTCGGAGGCGGTGGCGCCGGGGGCCAGGTGGGCGGCCACCGAGGCGGCGGAGCCGCCGGAGGAGCCGCCCGGCACGCAGCCGGTGTCCCAGGGGTTTTTCACTGGCCCATAGAAACTCGTTTCGTTGGAGGAGCCCATGGCGAACTCGTCCATATTGGTTTTGCCCAGCATGACCGCCCCCGCCGCTTCGTAATTGTCGACGATGGTGGCGTTGTAGGGGGCAATGAAGTTGTCCAGCATTTTGGAGCCGCAGCTGGTACGCACGCCGGTGGTACAGAAGATGTCCTTGTGGGCAATGGGTACGCCGCACAGCGCGGGCGCATCCCCTTGGGCCAGCCGCTCGTCGGCTTTGGCGGCCTGGGCCAGGGCCCGCTCTTCGGTCAGGGTGATGTAGCTGTTATAGGTCGGGTCCAGGCGCTGGATGCGGTCAATATAGTGCCGGGTCAGCTCGGTGCTGGAAAACTCCCGGTTGCGCAGTCCCTGAACCAGTTGGGCAATGGTGTGTTGGTGCATTGCGATTTACATCCTCAAATAAGTGTCTGGGCTCAAGCCGCTTCAATGGCGCAGGGCGCTATAGAGGGCGGGCCGGTCAAAGGTCGGGCCGGGCGCGGCGATCATTCGATGACGCGGGGCACCAGGTAGAGCCCGTCTTCGGTCGCCGGGGCAATGGCCTGGAAGTGCTCGCGCTGATTGGGCTCGGTCACCTGATCCGCGCGCAGGCGCTGGGTGGCGTCCAGCGGGTGGGCCATGGGCTTGACGCCTGTGGTATCGACCGCCTGCAACTGGTCGACCAGATTGAGGACGTCAGAGATGCGCTCGGTGACTTGACCGACTTCATCGTCGGAAACAGCGATGCGCGCCAAATGCGCCAGCTTGGCGATGTCGGAAGAGGCGATGGCCATCAAGATGCTCCAGATTGGTGTGGCTCCGGGTCAAAAAGTGCTCAACCGGTGGCCAAAAAGGTCCAAAAGTTCGCGTTTGTGCAATAAGCCGCTAAAGTTATCACATTTGCGCCTTGCCCTAAATCCCTGCCGTTGATAGAGTGCCAGCATCTGCGCCGACGCTTCGGGCCCGCTCATGGGCCGGGCGCCCGCCAAGCCGCGTCGGGTAAAGCTGTTCAACCTCGTGTAAACTGCTTGAGCCGCGAGTGAATTCGCAGGCGGGGTGTCGGTCTAACCGCCGTCCGGACCGGGTCTGGCAGCACGGCGGACCATCCGAAAGAATTTTAGGCAGCAGGTCGGTTCCGGCCTGCTGCGAGACAGAACAATATAGGGTTGCGTGAACCAATGTTAAAACACCTGCGTGGAGCCTTTTCCAACGATCTTTCCATAGACCTGGGTACCGCCAATACACTGATCTACGTACGCGGCCGGGGCATTGTCCTGGACGAGCCGTCGGTGGTTGCCATCCGCCATCACAACGGCCACAAAATTGTCGAGGCCGTGGGCACCGAGGCCAAGCGTATGCTGGGTCGTACCCCCGGCAACATTACCGCAATCCGCCCCCTGAAAGACGGTGTCATCGCCGATTTTCAGGTCACCGAGAAAATGCTGCAGCACTTCATCAAAAAGGTACACGAGGCGAGCTGGTTCCAGCCCAGCCCCCGGGTTCTGATCAGCGTTCCCTGTCTGTCGACCGAAGTGGAAAAGCGGGCCATCCGCGAATCCGCCATGGGCGCCGGTGCCCGGGAAGTGCGCCTGATCGAGGAGCCCATGGCCGCCGCCATCGGCGCCGGTCTGAAGGTATCGGAAGCCAGCGGCTCGATGGTGGTTGATATCGGTGGTGGTACCACGGAAATCGCCGTGATCTCCCTTAACGGCGTCGTTTATTCGGATTCCGTGCGCATCGGCGGGGACCGGTTTGATGAAGCCATCGTCAATTATGTCCGCCGCCATTACGGCAGCGTCATTGGTGATGCCACGGCCGAGCGGATCAAGCAGGAAGTCGGCTGTGCCTTCGCCGGCAGCGAAGTGCGTGAAATCGACGTGCGTGGGCGCAACCTGGCCGAAGGGGTGCCGCGCAGTTTTACCCTGAACAGTGACGAGATTCTGGAAGCCCTGCAGGAGCCGCTGGCGGGCATTGTCCAGGCGGTGAAGAGCGCCCTGGAACAGTCCCCACCGGAGCTGGCGGCCGATATTGCCGAGAGTGGCGTTGTCCTGACCGGCGGTGGTGCGCTACTGCGCGACATCGATCGCCTGTTGTCCAACGAAACCGGTCTGCCCTTCATTGTGGCGGAAGATCCGCTGACCTGCGTGGCACGCGGCGGTGGCCTGGCAATGGAAATGATGGACAAACGGAATATCGATCTGCTGTCTTCCTGACGGGTTGCTGGGCCCAGAGTTAACGGGATCCACACTGAGCGGGAGAGGGTGTTATTAAAACGCTGTTTACCAAAGGCCCGGCGGTTGCCTCGCGTGCGTTGTTCTTCAGCGTGGCGGCCGTCGGCCTCATACTTGTCAGTCTCTACACCGATTGGCTGGGGCCGGTGCGCGCCCAGCTTGGTGCCGTCGCTACCCCTTTCTATTGGGTGACCAATCTGCCCCAGCGCATCGGAGCCTGGGGCGATGATACCTTTGCCAGCCGTCAGGCGCTGAGCGAGGAAAACGAAGCCCTCAAGTCCGAACTGCTGATTCTCCAGCGCAAATTGCAGCAAATGGCCGCTCTGGCCGCCGAGAACGTGCGCTTGCGTCGCCTGCTCGGTTCCAGTGACATGCTCCAGGATAACGTCCTGGTGGCGGAGCTGGTGGGAGTTTCCCCCAATCCACTGAGCCACTCCGTGGTCATCAATAAAGGCGCCCGAGACGGCGTCTATATGGGGCAGCCGGTGCTGGATGCCTTTGGCCTCATGGGGCAGGTGGTGGAGGCCAACCCGGACAGCAGCCGGGTGCTGTTGATCACGGACACCAGTCATGCGCTGCCGGTGCAGGTCAATCGCAACGGCGTTCGCGCGATTGCCGAGGGCACCGGGCACATCAACCGCCTGCGCCTTCGCCACGTATCCAACACCACCGATATCCGGGTCGGCGATCTGCTGGTCAGCTCCGGGCTGGGGGACCGCTTCCCGGTGGGTTATCCGGTGGCCGAGGTCGAGCAGGTGGTCCGGGATCCCGGGCAATCATTTTCAACGGTCATCGCCCGCCCTATGGCGCGCCTTGACCGCAGCCGACACCTGCTGTTGGTCTTTGCTGGCGGCGCGTCCGAGCGCAGCGGCGTCGAGCAACCCGCCCCGGAGCTTCCGCTTGAAGAGGCCGAGGGCGAGGCCAATGATTGATCTGACCCGGGGCCACAATCGCTGGCTGGTGCTGGTGGCTCTCTTGCTGGCCCTGACGTTGGCGGTTTATCCGCTGCCTCTGGATTGGCGCTGGTGGCGCCCGGAGTTTGTCATGCTGGTGGTGGTCTATTGGGTGTTTACCCTGCCCGATCATGTCAGCCTGACCCAGGTCGCTCTGCTGGGTCTGATTCAGGATCTGGTGGAGGGTACGCCACTCGGACAGCATGCGCTGGGTTTGGTGATCGTAACTTACATTGCGCTGCAATCCTATCGCCGGTTTGGCAACTACGCCCTCTGGCAGCAGGCCTGTTGGGTGTTTGTCCTGGTCGGCATTGCCCAGATGACCAGCAATTGGGTTCACAGCCTGGCCGGGGGGCATGTGTCAGGCCTGCAGTTCCTGTACCCGGCACTGGTCAGCGCGGTGCTATGGCCTCTGGTCCACATCGGTTTTGGGGGTCTGCGTCACCGCTACCGCATCCAGTAGCAGGGGCGCCAGTGCTGGCCCACACAACAGACGCAGGAGAGATGTGACAATGACGGATCTGTATCTGGCATCCCAATCCCCGCGCCGCCGCGAGTTGCTCGGTCAATTGGGTGTGCAGTTTGAGCCCCTGACGCTGTCGGTACCGGAAGAGCGGGGGGTGGATGAGCCGCCGGCTCAGTACGTTGAGCGTCTGGCGCTGGAGAAGGCCCGGGCGGGTCTGGCCCTGCTTGGTGAGTTGGGGCTGCCGGCGGCGCCGGTGCTGGGGTCCGATACCATCGGGGTCTGTCTGGGAAAGGTGCTGGAAAAGCCCCTCGGGCGTGACCATGCCCTGACCATGTGGCGGCTGATGTCCGGGCGTGAGCACCAGGTGATGACCGCCGTCGCGGTCTGCTCGCCGGAGCGCGAAGCGGTCTGCCGCGTTACCACCACCGTCTGGTTTCGGGCCCTCGACGAGCGCGAGATGGAGGCCTATTGGGCCTCCGGCGAGCCCCGTGATAAAGCTGGCGGATACGGCATCCAGGGCCTGGGCGGTGTCTGGGTGGATCGAATCGAAGGTAGTTACAGTGCGGTTGTGGGTCTGCCAATGGCTCAGACCGCCGAGCTGCTCAACCAATTTCAGGTGCCTTGGTGGGGCCATCCCGCCGGCGTACCCAAAGGCGAGCGTCCATGAGTGAAGAACTACTGATCAATGTCTCTCCCGTGGAAACCCGGGTGGCCCTGGTGGAAAACGGGGTAGTCCAGGAATTACACATCGAGCGCAGTCACGGCAAGGGCTACGTCGGCAACATCTACAAAGGAAAAGTGGTCCGGGTGCTACCCGGCATGCAGGCGGCGTTTGTGGAAATCGGGCTGGCCCGCACCGCCTTTATTCACGCTTCGGATATGGCCGAGACGGATGACGATGAGGGTCGCCGCGGAGAGGTGCCGGACATCCGTGCTCTGGTGCGCGAAGGCCAAACCCTGCTGGTGCAGGTCAGTAAAGACCCCATCGGCACCAAGGGCGCTCGCCTGACGACCAACCTCAGTCTGTCTTCCCGTTATCTGGTCTACATGCCCAACAGTGCCCACATCGGGGTGTCGACCCGCATTGACGATGACGCCGAACGTCAGCGGCTGCGCGGACAGGTCGAATCGCTTGCCGAGGAGGCCGGTGTGTCCGGTGGCTTCATCCTGCGCACCGTGGCCGAGGGCGTCGGGGCGGACGAGCTGCGCAATGACATCGACTTCCTGCAGAAGCTGTGGCTCGATTTTCAGGATAAGTGCACCAATGCCCCGGTGCCCAGCGCCATTCACACCGACATGCCGCTATTTCTGCGCGCCCTGCGGGATCTGGCCCGGGCACCGATCGAGAAAATCCGGGTGGATTCGCGCATGAGCTGGACCCAGATGCGCGAATTCGCCACCAGTTACTACCCTGAGCTGGTGGATCTGATTGAATGCTACAGTGGCGAACGCCCTTTGCTTGACCTGTACGGTGTTGAGGATGAAATTGCCCGGGCGCTGGACACCCGAGTGCCGCTAAAGTCCAATGGTTACCTGATTGTCGAGCAGACCGAAGCCATGACCACCGTGGATGTGAACACCGGTGCGTTCGTGGGGCGGCGCAATCTGGAAGAGACCATCTTCAAAACCAATATGGAGGCGGCCAGTGCGATTGTGCGACAATTGCGGCTGCGCAACCTCGGGGGGATCATCATCCTCGACTTCATCGATATGAAGGACCCGGAGCACGAGCGTCAGGTGCTGCGGACGCTGGAAAAAGCCCTGGAAAAAGACCACGCCAAGACCAGCATCACCGGGGTGTCCGAGCTGGGGCTGGTGGAAATGACCCGCAAGCGCACCCGGGAATCCCTCGGCCAGATGCTCTGCGAGCCCTGCCCGCTGTGCTCGGGGCGGGGCCTGGTCAAGTCGGCCGAGACGGTGTGTTATGAGATTTTCCGGGAAATTCTGCGCGAGGCGCGCGCGTACGATAATGACAAGTTCCTGGTGCTGGCCTCCCAGTTGGTGGTGGATCGCCTGCTCGATGAAGAGGCGGCTTACGTGGCCGATCTGGAGGCCTTTATTGGCCGCACCATTGAATTCCAGGTCGAGAGTCTGTTTACCCAGGAACAGTACGACATTGTGCTGGTCTGATGATCAACCCGGGTAGAGAGGCAGATTCTGGCGCCCCGGCCGTTCCGTCGACCGGTTTGAGGAAACCCTCAGGTATGTTTCGGTGTTAGCTTACCTACTGAAAAAATTTTACATCCTCTGCGCCGTGCTGATTATCGCCCTGGCAGTGGTGGTGCAGTCAGGGCGGAGCCTGTTTCCGCTCCTGGCCAACTACGACCGGCAGCTGACGGAGTATCTATCGGAGCAATTGGATCTGTCCGTGTCGGTTGGGCGCCTCACGGCCGACTGGCAGGAGCTGAAACCCAGCCTCACCCTTTACGAGCTGAGTGTCAGTGATCAGGAGGGGCGCCCCCTACTCAAGGCCGACCGGGTCCTGCTTCGACTGAACCTGGTCAGCAGCGCGCTGGAAGGGCGACTGGCTTGGGACAAGATCGTGCTGCGTCGCCCCCAACTTTCCCTGTCCCAGGGGACCGATGGGTATTGGGGTCTGCCAGACTTCGTCTCCGATCAGGAGCGCCCCGCCGCCGATGAACCGCTCGCGCCAGACGATCTGCTCACCCTGTTCGAAGTCGGCACGCGAGTCGAGCTGCTCGATGCCAGTATTGCCCTGTCTTTTGCCAGCGGTCACCAGCAGACCTTCTCCGCCCCGTACCTGTTACTGGAGCATGAGGGGGACTTCCACCGGCTCTCCTTGCAGGTGGACCTGGAAGGACGGGACCGTGCCCTGGTGGCCATTCTCGAAGGCCGGGGCGATCCGCGAGACCCGAAAAACTTCCATACCGAAGGCTATCTGAACCTGCGTGACTTCCCCACCCTGGAGCCCCTGACCGCGATCGGTGGCATTCTGGTGGGCGAAAGCGAACATCGTGACTGGTACCGGGAAGGGCGAATGAACGCCAGCCTCTGGTTCTCCAGCCAGGAAGACGGTGGCGGGTACGACTGGGTCGGCAATCTGGGGCTGGACGACGTTGCTCTGCCGTTGGAAGAACTCACACTGGACCGGGTCAGCGCCACCATCGGCGGCGAATGGCGTCGCTCCGGTCGGTGGCAGGTGGCGTTGCAGGATCTCTCGGCGGAATGGCGCGATCGGGCTCTGGAGCCGCTGCAGGTCTCCGTGTCCACTGCCCGGACCAACGCTCCGATCCACTGGATGATCGATCACATCGATCTGCGCTACTGGACCACCCTGGCGGACCAGCTTGGATTGCTGGGGGACGGTCGCCTGCAGGAAGTGGTGCGTACCCTCAATCCCCAGGGCGACGTCCGGCATCTGCAGCTTACGGTGCCCCAGGACGACTGGCGGGGTTGGGAGCTGATGGCCGAGCTGGGAGACGTAGCCGTGGAACCCTGGCAGGGCGTTCCGGGCCTGAACGGTGTGACCGGGTTTGTCGAGGCCAATCAGCGCGGTGGCCATGTCGATCTGGATAGCCGCAACGGTTTCGAGATGTTCTTTGCCAAAACCTACGACGAGCCCATGACGTATCAGAGCGCCCGCGGTCAGGTCGCCTGGCACTTGCGGCCGGACGAGAACCAGATTTACGTCAATAGCGGGCCGCTGTCATTGCGTGGGCCGGGCGAGTCCGCTACGGGCAGCATGTGGTTGTCGCTGCCCTGGGAGCGTAACACCGGTGATATCGACCTGTACCTGGATATCCGTGGCGAGGACCTGAACGCCAATGTGTACGACAAGTACCTGCCCAAGGTGGTCCCGGCCTCGCTGACCGATTGGCTCGCTCGCAGCCTCGGTGACAATAACCCTGGCACGGCCCGCTCGGCGCACTTTCTGTTCCGTGGCACTCTGAACCGTCCGGGCCAACCGCGCGTGCGCAGCTACCAACTGGCACTGGAAATGGCCGGCGCGGACCTCAACTATCATCCGGACTGGCCGCCGCTCAGTGGCCTGACCGGTCAGCTCATGCTCGATAACAACCGGGTCGATGCCCGAGTGGAGCAGGCCCGGCTGTACAACAGTACTCTGGAAAATGCTCGGATTCAGGTGGCAGAGAACCCCGTGGGCCAGGGGCTGTTATTGAACATTGACGGACAGCTGCAGGCGCTGGCCAGTGATGGACTGCAACTGCTCAGAGAGGGTTACCTGCGCCGATACGTCGGTGACAACATGGATGCCTGGAGCGTACAGGGCACCATTGATGCCGAGCTGGATCTGGCTATCCCCCTGCAACCGGATCAGCCCGGGGCCGCCCAACAGGTGGCGATGGATCTGACCTTGCCCCGACTGACCATGAACGACCTCAATTTGAGTGCACGGGATCTGTCGGGTCCACTCCGATACGACAATGAGCAGGGGCTGAGCAGTGAGGGACTGGCCGGGGAGCTGTTTGGCGAACCGCTCACGCTCACCATCGCCAGCCGGCAGGAGCAGGATAGGTCGGTGACGGCCATTGATCTCAATGGTCGGGCCTCTGGCGCGGTGTTGGCGGAGTGGGCTCAGCGCCCTGCACTGCAATTTCTGGATGGCACATTTGCGTTCGGCGGCGAGCTGGAACTCAGTCATTACCGGGACCCCGAGCCCCATCGCGACCAACAGCTGGCGGCTTTCACGCTCAGCTCGGATCTGCGCGGAGTTTCGCTGAATGTCCCGGCACCGATCGGAAAGACGGCCGAGCAGACCCGGGAGCTTACCGCCAGCGTGATTCTGGGACGTCAGAGTGCGCAGGCCGAGTTGTACTACAACGATCATTTGCAGGCCCGGGCCCAGATTGATCTCGAGCGGCAACAATTGCAGCGGGTCAGCGTGGGCCTGGGGGTGCCAGCACAACTGCCGGAGGCTCCCGGCGTGCATCTGAGCGGCGCCATGGAGACGCTGGATTTGGAGGGATGGCAGGATCTGCTTCGTCGCTATCAGGATCTGGTCGCGGACGATGAACAGCCGGCACCGGAGACCGCCTTTGAGGGGCTCCCGGTCGAAGTGGACCTGGCGTTGGCCCGGTATTCACTGGGCCCATTGGAACTGGAAGAGATTGAGCTTGGGGCCGTCTCCACCGAGCGCGGCTGGCGCCTGACCTTCACCAACCCCGAGCTGGCGGGTGAACTCGACTGGGCGCCGGGGCAGCCTCTGGCGCTGCATCTGGCCCGGGTTGATCTGCCCCGGTCGGTGCTGGAGTCGGCCGTCGGTGCGACGGAGTTGGCTGACCCATTTGATCCCAGGAGCCTGCCCGAGGCCCAGGTCAGCATCGAGTCGCTCATGCTCGGAGGTGAGGATTACGGTCAGTGGGAGTTCCGGTTGGCCCCGGGAGATCAGGGGGTCATTGTCGATCAGTTGCAAGGCAGTATTCGCGGCCTGACCGTCACCGGCCAGGATGAAGACACGGGCGCCCGACTGCTCTGGTCGCAGGCTGAAGACACTCCCGAGCGGACCTACCTCGCCGCCAGCCTGCGCGCCGGCAACCTGTCGGAAGTGATGCAGCGCTGGGGGCAGTCCGATATTCTCGAAAGTGAATCGGCCAACTATCGGCTCGACATCAGTTGGGCCGGGGCGCCTCAGGCGTTTGATCTCGAGACGCTGGAGGGCGACGTCCGGTTCAACGTGACCTCTGGGCGCTTCAAACGCAATCCGGCCGCCGGTAGCGACGGCATTCTGCGGCTTTTTGCGGTGCTCAATTTCGACTCCCTGGCGCGCCGGCTGCGGCTGGATTTTTCCGACCTCTATCAAAGTGGTCTGGCCTACGACAGTATTGAAGGGCTCATGACCTTCGACAAAGGGACGCTGGTGTTTTCCGAGCCGGTGCAGGTACGCAGCCCCTCCAGTCGCCTGCAACTGGCCGGTCGCGCCAATCTGGTGGATGAAACCCTCGACACCCGGCTGATCGCGACGCTGCCCGTTGCCGGTAACCTGACTTTCCTGACTGCCGTGGCGGCGGGGCTGCCCGCGGCGGCCGGGGTATTTCTGGTCAGCAAGCTGTTCGAGAAGCAGGTGGACCAGGCAACCAGCATCAGTTACACCATTCGCGGAGATTGGGATGATCCGACCATCAAGTTTGATCGAATGTTTGAGGGTGGGGCTGGTCTAACGACAGAGAACGGCTCCACAGAGCCTCAATCCCCCGAGGAGCCCTGATATGCGCTACATCAATCAGCATCGAATTCTGGCCAGCCTGCTGCCCCTGACGCTGGGGCTGCTGTTGCTGGCGGCCCTGCCGGCGGCGTCCCAACCGGCCGTAGAGCAGGCCCGTGCCTGGATCAAAGCCGGCGAAAATCTGGAGCAGATCGACCAGAGCACCTGGCGTGAACTGCTGACCGACGAGCAGTACGACATTCTCTGGGAAAAAGGCACGGAGCGGGCCTACACCGGCGAGCTGCTGGATAACAAGCGAGATGGCGTCTACGTTACCGCCGGGTGCCGGATTCCGGTGTTCGACTCCCGGCACAAGTATGATTCCGGCACCGGGTGGCCCAGCTTCTGGACCGTCTTTGAGGACGACAATATCCGGCTCGAGGATGATTACAGTTGGTTTGGCCGCCGTCGGGTGGAAGTGCTCTCCGCCTGCGGCGAACACCTGGGACACGTGTTCCCTGACGGTCCGGAGCCCACTGGAAAACGCTACTGCATCAACTCCCTGGCTCTGGAATTCGTCCCCCGCGAGGAGTGGCAGGCCGAGCAGAGCCGCCGAACCGACTGACCGGCTGGGGCTCCTGTTTCCCGGCAGATTGTGATAACGTTCGCAGACCCTGAGGCGAGCGGACCCTAGACTGCCCGCTCTTTATGGAAAGCCGTGACCCAACGGTTGGGCCTGACAACGACACAATAAGATCATGTTGCAATCCATCGCTCGAACTCGGCGCTTTTGGGTGCCTGCTCTCGTTCTGCTGGTCTCGTTACTGGTGTACGGTGTGAACTACGGTTCGCCCAAGGCCATGTTCTGGGACGAAAACTATCATGTGACCTCCGGACAGAAATACCTGGACGGCACCCTGTTCATGGAGCTGCACCCGCCCCTGGGCAAGCTGCTCATCGCCGCCGGGGAAAAGCTCTTCGGAGGCAACGAAGACCTCGACAAAAGCCGCTTCAACCGCACCGATTACCTGCAGGGCTCCGCCGTCCCGGAGGGAATGAGCTACACCGGGTTCCGCTTCGCCTCGACCTTCCTGATGGCCCTGTCCGTGCTCTTTTTCTACGGTATTGTCTGGCGCATCACTCGACGGGTCTGGGTCGCCGCCGGTTTCAGCGCACTGCTGATTTTTGATAATGCGTTGGTGGTCCACTCCCGCGCTGCCATGCTCGAGGGCATACAACTCTTTTTCATCCTTGCTGCACTTTATTACTTTGTCCATGTGCTCACCAGGACCAGACCCATCCGCTTGCCCCAGTACGCCATTCTGGGGGTATTGGTGGGGCTGGTGGTATCGGTAAAACTCAACGGGGCGGTTCTGCTGCTGCTGTTTGTCATGCTCTGGGGCGTGGATCAGTGGGAGAACCTCAAGGCCTTTCGCTGGAAAGCGTTGCTGCAGCGACTCGCCACCACTGTGCCCTCGGCCGTACTGCCGTTGCTGGCTGTCTTTGCGAGCATTCTGTATGTGCATATTGCTCTGGGCGAAAACATTGTGGGCAACCGCACCTACAAGGCGTCGGAGCCCTACCTCGAAGAGGTGCGGGCCGGTCGCAGCCATAGCCTCAGCGCCTTCTATCACGGTTTTCAGGACAATCTGCGTTACATGCTGGAATACTCCGACGGTGTGGCCCGGCTGGACATCTGCAAACCCGGCGAGAACGGCAGTTACGCGATTGGCTGGCCCCTGGGGAACAAAAGCATCAATTACCGGTGGGATAAAAACACCGTCGATGGCGAAGTGCAGGTCCGCTACATTCAGATTATTGCCAACCCGATTGTCTGGTTTTCGGTTGCCCTGGGGGTGATCTTGTCCCTCGGGCTGGCGATCAGCCGGTTTGTCTACGGCAACCCGGTCAAAGACGAGCGCCAGTTTTACTGGGTCATGGCATTTACCACGCTGTATGCGAGCTACATGATCGCCATATTGCAGATCGAGCGGGTCATGTACCTCTATCACTACCTGGTGCCCCTGGTATTCGGCATGCTCAATCTGGCCATGTTGTTCACCTATATCTTCCGCGATGAGGTGCTCGCCAACCGGCGGCACACCATGGTGAACCTCGGGTTGTTTGTGGTGTTGGTGGTGGCGATGTTTGCCTACTTCTCCCCGTTTACCTATGGGCTGCCCATCAATGAAGACCAGTTCGAGGCGCGCAACTGGTTTCATCTCTGGCAAATGAACGTGGTGCGATGATCATGCGGACCTGGTGGAATAAAAATACCGTACTGACTTTGCTGCTCGCGCTGGTGGCTCTGGCTATCGTGGTGCGAATCACGCCGCCCTACGTTCCCAAAGTGGTGGGGCTGACGCTGGTCAAGAACAAGGAGGCCATCCGGCGCATTGACCAGGAGCGGGAGGTCGACTTCCAGCGCACCCTCTGGGTGGACCGCCTGGACCTGTCCCGAAAAAACCAGCTACGCCACACCAAGCTGGGGCAAATAGGCTATGCCGACAACTTCTTTGTGGATATCGATCATACCTTCGAGGTGCTGGTGCCGGGGGAGTATCGCTTTCTGATTGGCAGTGACGACGGTTTTATCGCCAAGGTGGACGGGCGGGAAATCTGTCGGTTCAACCGGGATCGAGGGTACCGCAAGCAGAGTTGTCGGGCGCGGCTGGATGAAGGTGAACACCGGTTTGAGCTGACCTATTTCCAGGGTGGTGGACACGCCGGTTTGACCGTGGAGTATCGGTTGAAAGACGGTACTCAGGCCTATTTCTTTGGTGAGGATTCAGAGTTGATGCGTTTCTGATACCCAGGGGGAGCGCGCATCATCAATGGGGCAATCGGGGATAAAAAAAGCCCCCGAAACCGGGGGCCAAAAGAAAAGCGGGTTGAGGCCGGAGCCTCAGGTCTAACAAGGGGCAAGCGCCCCGAATCTTGCAACAGCTCGCGTCTTAGTTGGACGCCAGCTTGAATTGACGTACCGCCTGGTTGAAAGAGTCGGCGTAGGCTTTCAACTCTTCCACCGCCTGACGCTTCTCGCGGTTGCTCATGCTTGAGCAGTTCAGGAATGCTTCCTGAGCTTGAACATACTGCTTCACTTCATTGTTGGTTTTGACCATCTGCGCGGTCACTGCCGTTGCCGGATCCGGGATCGCGGGCTTATTGGCCGGCGCTTCACAAGCCAGGGCGGAAACACTGAACAGAGCGGATGCGCAAACAGCAAACAAAAACTTTTTCATAGTAAAACACCTGAATATTTTAACCGTCGGCCCTGCGGAGATATTAGCCGCGGAACCATATTTGACTGACTAGGTCTGTGACCGACTTCGCAACTTCCTGATCACGGGGCGCATTCTCCCACATGGATCATTGTTTCAAAAGGTTCTAAAAAGAACATTTTGTTATCGACATAAAGAATAAACAGGGAAAAAGTTATCAATCTTCCATGAAATGGTCACATTTACCCTGAAAGTGCTGGAAGGTTGACGCGCGACGGAATGCGGGTGGGTGTTTCAGGAATCCTGACGAAAAGTTGGCGGCTCCGGAAGGTTGGAAATAATACCCTTCCGGAGGTTTCGGGTCGACGGTGTTTGGGGGTCCGTGTTACCGGTCGATACCCAGCGCACTCAGTGTGTTCGGGTCTGGGAAGCCGTCCGGCACCAGATCCCGTTCACTCTGGAATCGACTCAGGGCCTGGCGGGTAGCGGGCCCCCAGATGCCATCCACCTTGCCCGCCTCATGGCCTTCGGCATTGAGTTTTTCCTGAATGGCCATTACCTGGTCCCGATTCAGCCGCGGGCTGTCTTCCGGGGGCGTTTTGCTCAGTGTGCCTGCGCCGGCAATCCGGTCCGCCAAATGGCCCACGGCCAGGGCGTAGTACTCGGACTGGTTCCAACCCATGATCACCTTGAAGTTGTCGTACACCAGGAAAGCCGGGCCTCGATGGCCGGACGGTACCAGCAGGGCGGCTTCGATATCCGCGGAGGGCAGGGTGGTGCCATTGGTCTGGCGAATGCCCATCTCGTGCCACTCCGACAGCGGGCGGCGCTGTTTCAGGCCGGCTTCCAGGTACGGGAAGTTCTCCGGCAGGCGGACTTCCCGCCCCCAGCGGTATTCGTCGTCCCAGCCCATGCTGCTGAGAAAATTGGCCGCCGAGCCCATGGCATCCGACAGGCTGTTCCATAGGTCCCGCTTGCCGTCATTGTCATAGTCCACGGCGTGGCGAATAAACACCGACGGCATAAATTGCACATGCCCCATGGCGCCCGCCCAGGAGCCTTCCATACGCTCCGGTGCAATGGCCCCTTCGTCAACGATGCGCAGGGCCGACATCAACTCCCGGGTAAAGTAGGTGCTGCGGCGCTCGTCGCAGGCCAGTGTGGCCAGCGAGTCGAGTACGGACATCTTGCCGAAGTAGCGGCCAAAGTTGGTTTCCAGGCCCCAAAAGGCCACCAGATAGGGTGCGGGTACGCCGTACTCCCGCTCGACCCGGGCGAGCAGGTCCCGATGCTCGCGTAGAAGGCGACGACCGTCCGCCACTCGCTGGTCGGTGACGCGGCGACCCAAGTAGTCAGAGAAAGGCGTGGTGAATTCCGGTTGGCGGCGATCCAGTTCAATCACCCGCTCGACCCACTTCAGATTGGCCAGGCTATCGCGGACGATCGCAGAGTCCAGCCCCTGGGTTTTGGCCTCCTGGGAGAAGCGCTCGATACACTGGGCAAAATCCTCCTGGCTCATGGCCTGGGACGGTGCGCTGGCACTGAGTGCAATCGCACCCGTCAACAATAACGAACCCCAATACATACATACTCCAATGGGATAAAAAATGGCCCCGTGTGGATCGCTCCGGGGTGGAAGTGGCTCTGCGCCTGAAATTGACCAGTGCGAATGCGCCGTGCCATGATTCCGCTGGTCAATAAAGCATAATGCAATGAGAGAAATCAACCATGAGACAACGCACACTTCTGGCCGCGCTCGGCGCGGCGAGCCTGTTTTTGTTTGGCTGTCAGTCCACTCCGTCGTCAGACTCATCTACGGTGATCGCACCCTGGGTATCCGACCTCGGGGATGGTACCTACCAGAACCCGGTCATTTACGCCGATTACTCGGACCCGGATGTGGTTCAGGTCGACGGTACTTACTACATGACCTCCTCGAGCTTCAATAGTGCCCCGGGCCTTCCGCTGTTGACCTCCAAAGACATGGTCAATTGGGAGCTGGTGGGGCACGCGGTCGACCGGCAAATCCCGCACGAGGTGTTCGATGTGCCGCAGCACGGCAATGGCATCTGGGCGCCCTGTCTGCGCTACCACGATGGCAAGTTCTGGATTTTCTGGGGCGACCCGGATTTTGGCATCTATCAGGTTCACGCCGAGGACTTTGCCGGCCCCTGGAGCGAGCCGCACCTGGTGGTGCCGGGCAAAGATGCCGGGCTTATCGACCCGACGCCGCTGTGGGACGACGACGGACAAGCCTATCTGTTGCACGGCTGGGCAAAGAGTCGCGCCGGGCTCAATAACATTCTGACCCTTCGGCGCATGGCACCGGATGCTTCGAAAGTCTACGACGAAGGCGAGACCGTGATTGACGGCTTTCAGCTGCCCGGCTATCGCACGCTGGAGGGGCCCAAGTTCTACAAGCGCAATGGCTATTACTACATCTTCGCCCCGGCCGGTGGTGTTGAGCCGGGTTGGCAGTCGGTATTCCGTGCCCGGAACGTTGAAGGCCCCTACGAGGACCGGATCGTCTTGGCCCAGGGCGACACAGAGGTCAATGGCCCACACCAGGGCGCCTGGGTGCAGACCCCGGAAGGCGATGACTGGTTCATTCATTTCCAGTCCAAAGAAACCTACGGGCGGATTGTGCACCTGCAGCCAGTGCGCTGGCGCGATGACTGGCCCGAAATGGGCCAGAACGTGAACGCCGATGGCCTCGGGGAGCCGGTGCTGCGGCACCGCAAGCCCGTGGACGGGTTCCCGGTCAAGGTGCCGGTCACCACCGATGAATTCTCCGGTGAGCGGTTGGGTGTGCAGTGGCAGTGGAACGCCAATTACTACGATGAATGGTTTTCCCTGACTGAGCGGGCGGGGCACCTGCGCCTCTTTGCCCATGACTTTGACTCCCCCAATGGCGAGGACAACCTTTGGCTGAACCCGGCGCTGGTCATGCAGAAAGTGCCCGCGCCCGCATTCACCATGACCACGGTGCTCGAAGTGAATACCCGGCATAACGGTGACCGGGCCGGCCTGGTCATGTTTGGTGAGGATTACGGATGGATCGGGCTGGAACAGCGCGATGGGCAGACCCGGCTGGTGCAGAAAACCTGTGTCGATGCCCGCACCGGGTGTGACGAACAGACTCAGGGCGACATCGCCTATGCCGGCGAGGGGCGCATTTACCTGCGGTTGCACTTTCACGATGATCAGACGGTCGATTTCGAATACAGTCTGGATGGCGACGACTACCAGCCCCTGGGTGAGCGCTTCCAAACCCGGCGGGGCCGCTGGGTGGGCGGTAAAATCGGTCTGTTCGTGGAGGGCGGCGAGGGCGCCTATGCCGACGCCGATTACTTCCGGGTGACACCTCCCGCGCGTTAAGTCCGTTTCACCCCCGGATTGTAAACAGGCCACCACTGGGTGGCCTGTTTGCGTATGCGCCGCTAAAAGGTTTATTCAGGCGACGTGAACTTGGTCATGGCCCGGCGGCTGAGCTTCTGGCAGAATATGGCGGCGTTCTTACGCGCAGATCCTACGCCTTATCAGGATGTTAAATACGGAAAAACAAGGAATCTTCTCTTATGCAGAAAATAACCAAAATTTCGCTCGTCGTATTGGTGTTGGTGGGAGTGGCCGTGGCGTTTGCCACCGGCGTTTTCACAGGCTCCCGAACCTCGGGCAACGGGCTGGATGAACTGCTCACCTTTATCCCGGCGGACAGCCCCGTGGTGGTGGTAGGGCAAACCAAGGCAGACTATACCGAGCTGTCCAACAAAACCCTTCAGAACATGAACCCCAATGATATCCAGCCGCTGATTGACCTGCTGGATGCCAGCGAAGAGGGTTCCGGTGCACAACTGGTACGCTGGTTGATCGATGACTACATTCAGACGGCGGCCACTCAGGGGCAGCAAGGTCTGGTGGATCGCTACGGTGCCAATCCCACCGGCCCTTATGGTTTCTACTTCAGCGGTGCTGCACCGGTAGTCCGCTTCTCGCTGACCAGCGCCGAGCCTCTGATGGCCGTACTGGCTGAAGCCGAGCAGGAAACCGGCGTAACCGCGGAGCAGAGCACCCTCGGAAGTGCCACCCTGTACGCCTGGTCTCTGAATGAAGAAAAGCCGGAGATCAAGCTGGGTCTGGCGCTGGATGAGCGCAGCCTGACGCTGTCTCTGCTGAACAGCAAGGATACGCCGGAGGCGCGGATGCTGCGCTTTGCCCGCCAGCCCCAGGCGGAGCCGCTGGCCGGTACCGAGCGCCTCAAACAACTGCGTAAGGACTATGCCGATGCGGACCAGTTCATGGGCTATGTGGACTTCCAGCAAATTGTGACCGCCCTGTTCTCGCCCGAGCAGAATGGCACTGGCCGTGAGCTGCGCACCTGGTTCCCGGAGTTTGAACAGGATTTCGCCCAGGACATGAGCGATGCCTGTCGTAACGACTATGTCGCGCTGGCGAGCCATATGCCGCGCATCACCATGGGCTCGGACGGCTACTCCGTCAACGGCAACGAGCTGGGGCAGGATCTGAGTTTCCTCTGGCACATCAACAACGACAGTGTGGTCACGTCTTTGCAGAAGCTGCAGGGCCATGTGCCGGGCTATGCCCGCACCGTGGATGACAAGCTGGCGGCTTACGCGCTGGGGCTGAATGTCAGTCAACTCGTGCCGGTGTTGAGCGAATTCTGGACCCAGTTCACCCAGGCCGAGTTCCAGTGCGAGCAACTGCAGGCGATGCAGCAACAAGCCCAGAGCTATAACCCGGCCATGCTCGCCATGGGTACCGCCATGGTTGATTCGGTGCGTGGTGCCGGTATTGCGCTGTTCAATCTCGAGCCCAGCGATACAACGCCAGTCGGACTCGACGGCTCCGTGCTGGTGTCCATCAGCTCTGAGAATCCGGCGGCCCTGGCCTCCATGGCCAGCTCGTTTGTGCCGGGTATGATGGGCTTGAGCATTCCCTCAGACGGCACCGCGGTGGAAATTCCCGACCCGATGGGCCTGGGCGGTAACTTTGCGGCGATCAAAGGCAAGCATCTGGTGGTCTATCGTGGCAGTGCCGGTGAAGCAGCCGCTAACAACCTGGCCGGCGAAACGCTGGAAACCAACGGGCTGTCGGCACTGGCGTTGAACCTGCGCGAGCCCATGAAAATGTTCAACACCGTTGAGCCGGTGATGCAGACCATGGGTAACCCCGGTTGTGCTGAGACCTTTGTCGGCCTGCTGAACCTTACCCAGACGCCCATTTCCATGGGGTATCAGGAAGCGTTGGGTCAGCGCGGCTGGCGTGGTGACCTGTCCATCGAAATGGAAGTGGCTGATCCTGTCACTCCGGGTGATATCGCCGGAGAGTATGAGCTGGCACTTCTGGATGACAGCAGCTGCTCCTGGGAGCCGCTCGGTCAGGAAACCCTGGGCGAGGACCAGACCGGGGGCTTCGCGTCCGAGTCGGCCGATGGCGCCTGTGATGAGTACCAGAGTGAATTCACCTGGAGTATGACCGGTCGCCTCCTGTCCCAGTCCACCCACGTTGAGCGTCAGCGCGACGCCTGTGACAGCGACTGGAACACCATGGAAACGGCGGAGAACTTCGAGTGCGGTGTGATTGCTGCCGAAGGAGACCACTTCTACTGCAGCACCATGACCGACGGTGTGACCGAGCTGTATCGGTACAGCCGCCTGTAAGTCGCGCTGGTATTGGATGTTGAACCGGGCAGGGAGGCCCGGTTATCTCACGCTTGATGGAATGGCAGTCCTCGCCAGATCCGTACTCCCTCGTTAGCGTTTCGAAATTCGGTTTACGCTGGAAATTCCCTCGCCATCCCAGATCATTTCATAATGTGCTGACTGCACCATACTTTTGACGCCCCGTGGGGTGAACAGCGCCCAGCAGGTGGCCCCCAGGTTGCGCACTGAGTGATAGCTCAGGCCTTTTTTTCCCCTCTGGCGAGCGGCGGCGCCCAGCGCCTGGCTGGCGGAGTAATCCTCGGGATCATAAATCGCGTGCTCGGGCGGAAGCCGGGTCAGATCCAGCAGGGTGTCCGAAAATCCGCACAGCAGCGAGCGAAATACCAGCCGGTCATAGCGCAGACCTTCCACCCGACTCAGGTATCGCTGCTGATGGTAGCGAACCTCGGCAATCGCCGTGGTGACGGATTCTGCCAGGTACAGTACGCCGAAGGCGCCATTGCTGAAGCGGCTGCCGTCCGGGTTTACATGAGTAAACGGTGCTACGGCGTAGGAGCAGCCTCGAATCCCGAAGGGGATCTCGTCCCGGGGGATCAGCCCCAGGTCGCCGGCCTCGGCCAGTAGCCGAGGATTGGTCAGTGCCTGCAACTGATACAGCGCCTCGAAGTCGTCCGCGTCGGCCACATCCTCAAACAGGGTGATGGGCGGAAACCGGGAGGGAATCAGCCGGTAGCTGGCCAGCGGCTCGACCCGCTGTTCCGGAGCGTCGAGCGGTGCTACCACTGTGCCCCCCGCAGTGCATCCACGCGTTTGAAGGTCTCATATAACGCCGCCAGGGAGCCGGTACTGATGACCTCCATGGGAGTTTTGCCGCTGAAGTAGGGGTTGTGGTTCTTCATACGCATAAAGCCGTAACGGTTTTCCGGGTTGTCGAATACCGTGTTCAGACCGGCATGTATGTTCAGCAGGTAGCTGATCCGGTCCAGGTGATCCCGGTCCAACTGCGCCTTTTCCGGCTGACTGCGGTACTTGTAGTAGGTTGCCTTGGGCAGGCTGAGGATAGCCAATTGCTCATTCAGGCTGCAGTCCCACTTCTCCAGAATATTGAAGGCCGCCTTGAGCCCGGCGGGGCCGAGTGGCGCGGTATCGGGCTGTTGACGGGGCGCTGTAGTTGCCATGAGTTACCTCCAAAAAAGCGGCCTGACTGCTCACCAATATTCTAATTATGAACCTTTATTATTTTTTTGTCTATATGGAGACTGGGGCGCTCGGCCGAATCAGCTGATGCTGAGTTAATGGGGTATTACGGCATCGTTATCTGGTTTAAGGATAATAGTGTGGCAAATATGCCCCATTTCAGAGAGTCATCTGGTTATCTTGCGACGGAGTTCGTCAGACCGACTAGTATACATTTGTTATGTTCTTTACGAGCGCGACGTCATAGCTTATTGTCGTGGTGACTTATAGTTGAGGCGGGCGGTAAGACCTCTTTTTAAGGTAAGCGCCTACTCGGCTCAAGTACCCAGCAAAGCCCAATAACAAATGCAAAGGCAGGAAAGTCATGAGCAAACACCCAATCCCATTTTTGAGTCAATGCCTCGCGGTCGCACTGATCGCCTTCAGCACCGCCGTCTTCGCGCAGGACGGCAAAATGTATCCGATCGACGCCCCCGATGAGCCCGGTGCCATTCCTCTGGAAACCGGAGGTGTGGAAGGGCAGACCGAGCCGGAAAGCTGGTTCCGCCAGTGGGGAGATCCCATGGCCCGCAATATTTCCAGGGCGACTCTGACGCCGGTATTGGCCGATCCGGAAAAAGCCAATGGCACCTCGGTGATCGTGGCGCCGGGCGGTGGCTTCATGTGGCTGTCCATGGGCAATGAAGGCTGGGAGGTGGCCGAGGCGCTGGCCGAACAGGGCATCAATGCCTTTGTCCTCAAGTACCGGCTGCAACCCACGGCTCCCTCCCTGGAAGACTTTGAAAACCAGATGAACCGCCGCTTCGAAGAAGCCGATGAATCCTCTGAGGGTGGTGAACAGAACGAAGCACCGGAGCGCCCGCGCTGGGACCTGTCAAACCAGATTGCAGATGTTGAGGCGGCTTATTCGATGATACTCGAGCGCGCTGATGACTGGGGCGTTGATCCTGAACGAATCGGCATGATTGGTTTCTCTGCCGGTGCAGGCCTGACTATGGCCACCGCACTCGAATCCGAAAAAGTCGAGCTGGCGTTTATTGGTCCGATTTACGGCGGTATGAATGCTGTCGATGTGCCAGAGAGTGCGCCGCCGATGTTTGCGGCCATCGCTTCCGACGACTTCCTCTTCAACGGAAAATTCGGCCTGATCGAATCCTGGTACGAAGCGGGCATTCCGGTCGAGTTCCACCTGTACCAGAATGGCGGTCACGGCTTTGGGCTGGGCAATCCGGACCGGACCAGCAACAAGTGGTTTGGTTCGTTCATGTACTGGCTGGAAGTGAATGGCTTTCTGAACTCTGCAAAAGACTGAGGGGAAACTCAAGGTCACTGCGATGAAATAGGGCTTAGCGATAAGCCCTATTTCAGTATCTACCGCCTCTGGCGTATCAGTTGGCCGTGGCGGTACAGTCCGGTGTGCTGATCGATCCATTGGCATTGCCGAGAACCCCGAAGGTGGCGGTGCTCCCTGGAGCCAGGTTGGCATTCCAGCTCAGGCTGCTGGCCACAATGTCGGACGCGCTGGCCTGTACATTGGCGCTCCAGCTATTGGTCACCTGTGGGTCCTGATCAAAACCGAGTGTGGCGACCCAGCCGTTGATGGCGCTATTGGTGTCATTGGTTACCGTTACATCCATCTGATAACCCGACCCCCACTGATTGAGCCCCGTTACGCTGCAGCCAATAGTACCGGGCGTGGGTTCCGGTTCGGGATCTGGTTCTGGCGTACCTCCGTCGGTGTCTCGTGGCGGCGTACCGTTATAGCCTTCCTGCCCTTCGTGCGTCATGCTCAGTACCAGATAGCCATCGCGAGTGGTGACGTTGCTCGGGGTGAAATCGGCGCTGTTTTCCGCAAACGTCCAGTCGGCGGTGCCCCAGCGGGAGGGATCCAGTGAATCAAAATCATCACGCCAGCTAAGCTGAAAATTCTGTCCATCCCAGCGGTGATACTCCATCCAGTTCACGTACATGTGCACCGGTAGAATGCTGTCATCGAAGGGGCCGACCCACTCGGCGATATTCGCTGGCCAGAAGTTCATGCGCGCCTGGGCGGGGCTGGTCAGGGCACTGGCCTGATTGCCATTCACTTCGCGTACCAGCTGCCCATCAATCAGCCAGCGAACCCGATCCGGGGTCCACTCAAGCGTGAACGTATGGTAGCTATCCCCCAGGCCAGACGCTGGGTGTACCTCCTCAGAGGTGATCTTGGTGCCCAGACCGGTAATGATGTTGCTCTGCCAGGCGTTGGCGCCGTCTTTGCCGAGCACCTCAATGTCTACCTCTTCCCAGAATACATCCTCGAGCTCCGAGCCTTCTTTCCAAAGGAAAAACGCCGAGATCAGGCCGCTGCCTTTACCGGCCCGCATGCGAATCACGTATTTGCCGTAGAGCTCCGAGTCCAGAGTAAACACTTCAGCGCTTTTGTAGGGTTTGGCATCTGCCAACAAAGGCGCCATGAGTAATAGCCCGAAGACGGGCACCGTGCGGGCGAGTCGCCGTAGAGAGGAAAACATAACGAACTCCTTAAAGTTATAAGAATGAAGATCGTAGGCGCCTGGCTCCCCGGGGAGAGTGGCGGCCGACCGGGCGATTTTCCGGTGGGGAGCGCGTGAGGAACAGTCTCAATAGGCGTTTTGCAGAAATTGAGACAGGGTGGGATCAGGCGGTACGAGAGCTGGCCGGCAGGCCGTCATAGTCCGGGTGGTGTTTCTGCCGGTAGGCGCATGGCGTGATGCCTTCGGTTTTCTTGAAGAACCGGTGGAAGGTGGCCTTGCTGTTGAATCCCGCCGCTCGGGCGATATCGGTAATGGTCTGATTCCTGGTTGCCGGGTCGCGTAGCTGACGTTTTACTTCCTCGAGGCGATAGCGACTGACAAAATCGTGAAAGTTCTGCTTGAAGCGGCGGTTTATGATGGTTGAGACGTCTCGCGGCGAACAGTCAACCTTTGCCGCAAAACGCTCCAGGGTAAGCTGAGGGTTCAGGTAGGTTCTATCTCGGGTCATGGCCGCTGTAATACGCGCCACGTCGGCATCGTCGATGGGGGCGGCACTGGCCGGGGGCGTGCTCTGTTGTGCTGTGAGGGTAGGGAGCGGTGTGAGCAATTCCCGGTAGAGCAAAAAGGCGACCAACGCCAGGGTGGCGTAATTGCCGACCACGCCCATGGCATCGCTGACCGGACCGGAATGCGCGCTGCCCACAAAGTGGGTAAGGGCGCTCCACAACCACACCATGGTGAAGCCGCTTACGATACAACTCTGTTCACGAAAGACGTCTTTGTCGACGATCGTCGCTGAAACTTCGTGCCTGGAGCGAACAACGATGGCCAGACACCACAGGCCATAGGCAAGCGGCAATAATTTCTTCAGGGTAATAAAGTCGTCGTAATAGGCGTTCGGCTGCTGATACAGCTGCAGGTTCAGTAGCAGGTCCCGTTGTACCGCGTGGGGAAAACGGAAGCACTCAAGGTAAAGGTATATCAGCGCCAGCACCGCAGGGGTCAGATGCCACCACTGCCAGCGGCTCAAGCGGAACCCCGGGCTCATATGTGATCTCAACTGCCAATAGAGCAGGGGCCCCAGCAGAAAGCCCACGGCGCCCAAGACGAGATACAAGTAGGGGAGCAGCGCAAACACCGGGTGGCGAATGGGCTCGGCCCAGACAATCAGGGTATTCACGGCGACCAGCGCATTGATCGCGAAAAACAACCCAAAAAAATAACCGGAGCGCTTTGGTCGACGCCAGCCGCCAATGTGTCGGGAGCCCAGCAGCGCACAGGCGATGACTGTCACAATCAACGCAATATCATGAACATTGAACAGAACGGCTTTCATCCCCATCCGGGCCTGGTCCTCATCGGTTCAGGTCTCGCAACGCTGAACGATATTAACGGCCCATGACACGGCTTACTATGAAGCTCATCGCAAATCGGGTGGGTGCGATTTACCAAGGCAGAGTTCTCTACGAGCAATAATCTGCCATTGTCTCGCTACTTACGAGCGACGATAAAGATCGAGGCCTTGTTGGGCTGCCACTCGCGCTCGATACTGAACCCCGCTCTGGTCAGTTTGGAAAGTAACGCTTCCTTGCTCAGGGTATTGACGTAAGGTGCCATGCCCACCCATTGCATAACGGGGATCAGCAATCGCCACAGGAAAAACAGGTCGCCCACCAGCGCGGTACTGGAAACGAAAACGCCGCCCGGTTTCAACAGCTTGTGGACGGTTGCGAGAGTGGCATCCACATCCTCAAGCAGATGCAGAATGTTGAGCCCCAGAATGACGTCAAAGCGTTCTTTGTCGAAGCTGAGATCATTCAATGTGCCCTGCTGGAACTGGATGTTCTCAACCCCCACATCCCGCGCCTTCTGCTCGGCGATATCGAGCATCTTCTGCGATATGTCGGTGGCGATAATCTGTCTGACATGGGGCGCGTGCACTAATGCCGTGCTTCCGGTACCGCACCCGAACTCCAGTACCGACGAGTCCGGCCGGAAGTATTCCCGGGTAATGGCCAACTTTTCCTGATACACCGCTTCGTCCCGAACCGGGCTCTTGGCGTAGCGGGGTGCGCTCTTGTCCCAAAATTCCTTCGAGGCTTTCATTGGTTCTCCTTGGGGTTCATGAAATGTTCCTCTAAAAAATTATCCAGCGTGTTTTTAGTGCCATATCCTATCGCTTATTGTGGTCAAAATGAATGTCATTGATTCTGGCCTTGAAAAACACAAAGTACTCATCAGTTCCGAAGCCATTTCCCGCATTGACCTGGTAGGGGAGTCGGAATCCCTGAATTTCCCTGAAGTCCGAAAGAATGCCGCCAAAGGGTTGAAGGCGGAATGTCTTCTCAGGGTTGGCATTGCTCCAACGCATAAATGACACATGAGTGGGTTGCCCCTCCTTGTCCATGTGAATGCTGACGGATTGGGACAAGCCTCCCGACGACAGCGTTACTCGAGCGGTATCGGTGTCAACCGCCTCCCAAGTGATGCCTGGGCCTGGAAGTAGTGCGGCGGGTGTCCAAAAGACCGCTTCAGCAACATAGCGACCAAAGGCGGAACGGGCATGATCTGAATTCCCGCCCTGGCGCGCTACCGGGATCAGACCCAGAATACGGAAGCGGGTCCAGCAACTGGAGTCTGACCCGCACATGAGCATTGGGCCTTTCAGTCGCATTCGCCAGACAAATCCCTCCGGAGCAGCCAGTATCTGCTCGGCACGCATTGGTTGATAATTGGGCGCTGCCTTTGATCCCAGGCTGAACTGCCCTTCCATACGTAATTTCGCCACGCGATAGAGCGGTGTGCCGGGGGTGATGGCAAAGTTGAAAAACCGCTGTGCTGGCTCAGGCAACTCCGAAACCAAGGAGGGATCATATGGTGCCGGGCGTTCAGGTTGCAGTGCCGCCAATCTTACCCACTCTGCACGGTCTGCGTGCTCGTCTGCCAGCCGAAGCGCAATCAGGGCTGTGCCGATAAGGAAAAGCGTTGAATACAGAAAGATCATCAGCCGCCACTCAGCGCTTGAAAGATAAACAGAGTATCACCGTCTTCAACCTGATCCGCGAGGGTTTTTCGATCAATCACGATGGTATCGTTAATACACAGTTTTACATGTCGCCGCACCACACCCCGTTCGTCGAGCACATAGTCGGTGAAACCGGGCGCCTGCTCATTAATGGCGTGCAGCACTTCGGCGACCGAGCCGGGCGGTGCGGTCAGCGTTCGGTCCTGTAATTGAGGAAAGAACCGGTACAGGTGTGAGGTCATCTTTACCGTAGGCATAGAGGTCAACCAAACCGCACGGAGTAGATGGGCGGAAAGTTGTTGCCCAGGCACTGCCAGGTTTCGCCTCGGTCTTCCGACAGGTAGGCATTGCCGGTGGTGCTGCCAAAGCACAGGCAATCACCTGAGACGTCCAGGGCGTGGCGCAGCACGATGTCGTGGGCATTCTCCTGGGGCAGGCCGTTGCGCAGTGCCTGCCAGGACTGGCCGCCATCCTCGGTACGGGCGACAAACAGTCCGCCGTCGATGGTCATACGCTGGGCGTCGCTCCGGCCCGGTACCACCCAGGCGGTGCGGCCATCCTGTTCATCCACGGCCACCGGGAAGCCAAAGTTTACGCCCGTGTCCGGGTCGCTGACCTTCTTCCAGCTTTGAGCGCCGTCGTCACTGTAGAACACGCCACAGTGGTTCTGTTGCCATAGGTGGTCCGGCTGGCCGGGGCATTGGGTTACAAAGTGCGGGTCGTGCCCCCAGTCGGCTTCTGGGTTCGGCAGATAGTCCATCAGCATGCCACGGTTGCGCCCGGCCCAGGTTTTGCCGCCATCCGTCGATTCGAGCACCCCGGCGGAGGAGACCGCCACATGCAAGTGATTCGGGTCGCGCGGATCGACAATGATGGAATGAATGCCCGGCTCAAACACCCCGTAATCAATACTCGCGGGTGTGCCACCCCATTGGTTTTCACTGGTGGCATCCCCGGCAAACAGATCGCCGCCGCGACTCTCATGGTTCCACAGCGGCCGGTTTAGCTCCCAGGTATCCCCGCCGTCATCACTGACAAACAGCCCTCCGGGGATGGTGCCGGCGTAGAGTCGACCGGGCTGGTCCGGCCCGCCAAAGGCCAGATGCCAGATCTTGTACACCGTCGCATTGGCGTATTCCGGTGTGCCGGCGGGCGCCTCGGGATCGAAATCTGGGGTGGGCAGTACCTGGGCGATATGACGCGCAC
>NZ_DFTP01000064.1:4700-14534 GCF_002381585.1 Marinimicrobium sp. UBA4209 | reverse complement strand
GACGCGCACCCTCCGGGTACTTCAGCGACGAGATATCGTCCCAGGTCTTACCGCCATCCCGCGAGCGAGACAGCTTGGGCCCCCAGTGGCCGTGATCCAGGGAGGCCCAGAGAGTGCCATCGCGAGGATCCCGGGCGGCATAGCAGACCGGAACGCCGGCGTGAAGGATAGGACGGGGTCGCCAGCCCGCCCCCCGTCGGTCGATCATGACGGTACCTTTACGGGTACCCAAAAGGATGGTGTCGGTCATCAGTGTGCCCTCATGGTGTCCAGATACGAGTAGGGCCCGGTCAGTCAGCCCCGGTAACTGGTCGAACGGCACCTCTGATTATAGACAGGGGGCGAAAAATTGCCCGGCGTCGGTGTTCAGCTGCTACGAAGCACGGCCTGGATTTTCTGTACATGCTCCACGACGTCACTGCCTAGCGGCGTGAGATACCCACCGTCCTTCTGGGTAATCAGGCCCTTCTGGTGGAGTTGCTCCGCTGCGGCCACCATCGCGGGGTCGGCGGAGTGCTGGTGTACTTTGAGGCCCTCCTGAGAGGATGCTGAGTCGAACAGGGCCAGCAGGTTGAGTTCGTTGAGGTGGTCTTCAAAAAAGTTCATGGCACTTTCCTCGCGCAGTGTTGATACAGCTCAAATAAACGTCGTTTAACGTTGGTCATTAGGTAAATATGAACGACACTTGAGGTTTAAACAACAGGAATCAGCCCTTGCATAGGAAAATGCAGCTTCAGGCGTCAGCCCGGCTGTGGCATACCTTCGGAGTCTACGATGAGCTACGAACGGTTGTTTGACGAAAGCTATGAACGCGTAGCCGTTGGAGTACGGGACGGGCAGCCGTTTTTTGAGGGCTTTTACCATCGTTTCCTTGCTGCCTCTCCTCTGGTGTCTCACAAATTCCGCCATACGGATATGGTTAAGCAGCGCACCATGTTGAAAAAGTCCTTCTACAGTTTGCTGACCTTTTATGCGAGTGGATCGGTCGATAACGTGCTTGAGCGTATCGCCGCCAATCACAGCTGCAAAGGCCTGGATGTTCCCCCGTTTCTGTATGATCTCTGGCTCGAGTCCCTGATGGACACAGTCAAACGCTATGATCCTCTATTCGACGATGACGTGGAGCTGGCCTGGCGGTTGGTGCTGAGTCCGGGTATTACCTATATGAAATTCAAATATGATCACTGCTGAGAGATTGATCTGCTTTCAGCGTTTTCAATAATAGACAACAACTCAGCGTAACTTCGACAAACAGCATCCGCTTCGGCACACCTGTCGCCATAAAGTTCGCTGGGAATAAAAACGGTATACATGCCGACCTTGGCAGCGCTCCGGATGTCGGCAACTGGGTTGTCTCCGATGAAAATGCACTGATCCGGCGAAACCGCCAGCTCCTTGCAGGCCAGCTCAAAAATGCTGGGGTCAGGTTTTCGGCAACCTACTGCCTCGGAAACGATAATCGAATCAAAGAAGTCGGCTATGCCGAGCGCTGATAGGTTTTCTTCCTGGAAAGGGCTTTTACCGTTAGAGACCAAGCCAATTTTATAGCCTTCGCGAGCAAGCTGCCGAACTGCATCCGAAGCCCCTGGTCTTTCGGCACAAAAATTTCGAAAGTGGTTAAGGTACTCGTCCACCAGCTCGTCAACGCTCTGTGGAATAGAGAATTCGCCTTTCAGGCATTGGTAAACCTGGTCCTTCCAAACCGATCCATTGCTATCGAGCTCGACAAACCGTCCCACAAACTTCTCCGAGTTGTCGATTCCCAGTGAGCTAGTGGCTTGCCAGTGACAGAATCCGATAAGGGAGCTCGCTCTGTCCAGCAGGGTGTTGTCGAGGTCAAACAGTATGCTTTTCATGGGTTGCTCGTAGGAATGAAGTCAAGTGCTGTCTTGTCACTATATAGCATCGAAAACCTTTATCACGAGTGCACCCCTTTATAAATAATCCTAATAAATAACAACGCCACTAATTTCAAATATTGACAACCACTCTGATTTTATTCGAGCTCAGATATTCTGATTGATTATGATCAAATCGCCAATAATAACTAATACATCATTAGTTGATAATGATTATATGACTTAATATTAATTTAAATGATCTAAAATGCTTGCAAATGACCTAAAATAGAATAATAGTGTGCGGTGAATCAGTTGGCTGATCTTTCAGGTTGTTACTACATAACATAAAAATTCAAGAGGAATAACATGAATAAATACCTATGGCTGCTACTCCTGACCATCGCACTTGCCGGATGCGGCGGGGGCAGTAACTCCACCCCCGACAACACTCCCAGTGAGCCGCAAACACCGACCACACCTACCGCTCCCGAAGAGGAAGAAGAGGGCAACGAGGATGTCCCGGACGAAGAAGAGCAGACCGAAGAGGACCAGGCAGAGGAGCCAGTGGTTGACGAGCCGGGTGCCGATGTTCAGCTGTTTGTAGTCGGGGACTCAACGGTTGCCAGCTATAACTCGTCCTCCTATCCACAGGCAGGCTGGGGTCAGGTTCTCCAGCATTATTTCGATGAGAGTGACATTGAGGTTCTCAACCGGGCTCGAGGTGGTCGCAGCTCCAAAAGCTACAAAGTCGATGGCATCTGGGATGACGTTCTGGCCGAGGTGGACGAGGGCGACTATGTGATGATCCAGTTTGGGCACAACGACCGGGACTGGACCAAAGAAGAGCGCTATACCTCCACAGACGATTACGAAGTCTATCTGACCGAATACGTGGAAGAGACTCGTGCGAAGTCGGCGACACCGATACTGGTCAGCCCGATGGTCATGAATGCCTACCGCGACGGTGCACTGCGCAATGTGTTCACCGAGGAAGGCAATGACTATGCAGGTTCCATGGCCAAAGTGGCGACGGATCTGGACGCTGCCTATATCGACCTGAACGCCAAATCCTGGGAGTTGGTGAACTCCCTTGGGCAAGAGCAGGCATCGCATTACCTCTACCTGATTCTGGACGCTGGCGAGTACGAGAATTACCCCGAGGGCAGCAACGATGGCACTCACTTCCAGGAGTCCGGGGCTGTGGAAATGGCTCGTCTGGTGGTGGAAGGCCTTGAAGAACTGAATGGTAATGAGTCCCTGATGACGCTGTTGGACGGAGTAAAGCAACGATACGCCCTGACGGTCGAGCAGGAGGGCGCCAGCGACAGCCTTTACACCCAGGGGAACAACTACCCGGCGGGTACGCCGTTGACCCTCAAGGTGAGAGCTGGGGATAGCGATACCTTTGACGCCTGGTATACCGCTGGCCAGGTGGCCAGTGAAGTCAACCTGTATCAGACGACCATGCCGGTTGGAAAGCTCACCCTGATCGCCGCTTTCAACGGGGTTGTGCCTGAGTTCAATTTTGAGGCCGCGACCGCTTACCTGATTGGTGATTCGACCGTTGCCGATTACGCCGACGGTTACTACCCGCAAACCGGCTGGGGGCAAGTGTTTCAGCATTACTTTGATGAATCCAAAATCACCATCGACAACCGGGCCCTGGGTGGGCGTAGCTCAAAAAGCTACTATGAAAACCACTGGGCCGATGTCAAAGCCAGCGTTCAGGAAGGTGATTTCGTCTTCATTCAGTTCGGCATTAACGACCGAGCGCAGGATGAGGAGCGCAGAGCGCCCACCGGCGGTGTGTTCGAAGGCTATATGACCAATTTCGCGGAAGAGACCCGGGAGCTGGGCGCAACGCCCATCTTTGTGACCACGGTGCGTCGCAACCAATGGCAAAACGGCGTTCCCTACGATGCTTACCATGAACATCCGGTGGTCACCCGTGAGCTGGCCGCCGATCTTGGCGTGCCGCTGGTTGACCTCAACGCAAAAAACAAAGCGCTACTTGAACTGGTTGGCGAAGACTACGCTAACGAGTTTTACTACATGGGCTTCGGTGCCGACCAATACGGAAACGCCACGGCCGCCTCGGACACCGTGCACTTTCAGAAGCAGGGCGCCGTCGAAATGGCACGCCTGGTGGCGGAAGGGCTGGAGGAGCTGAGCGGGGTCAATTCAGTGGCACCCCTAGTCAGTGCGCTGAAACCAACTTTTGCCATGAGTGTGTCGTCACCCACGCCCGAAGCAGGCACTTACTCACAAGCGTTCGAGTATCCTGAAGGTGCCCCGATGACGCTCAAAGCGCTGGCTAACGAAGGCGATGAGTTCACTCAATGGCTGGATGGTGATCGTGCCGAAGCATCTGCGGACTTCATCTATGAGTTTGATACCGCGGCCATGGCTACCAGCTACGAGGCGGTATTCAACAACAGCGAAGGCCTGGGGTCGGTGATGACCAACCTGACCACCGAGTTCGACAATACCAACATCGTGCTGAACTGGTCACTGGAGAATTTCAGCGGCGAGATTACCTATATTGAAATCTACCGCAATGATCAGGCGAATTTTGATGATCGCGAGCGTATTCTCGCCGGTGCCGCCACCAGTGGCAGCTTTGTCGATGAAACCGCCGAAGCCGGCAAAACCTATTGGTACATGTTCAAGGTGGTGCACGATGGCGAAACCACCAACACCGAGGCCGAAGGCGAAATCAGAAAGCCTTTTGTCGATGAAGTGCCCGTGACCAACTTGACGGCCACCATTGTCAACGGTACCTCCGTTCAGGTCTCCTGGAATCTTCAATACTTTGAGCCGGAAATTACGTATATCGAAATATACCGGAACGACGTGCAGGAGCTCTTGGGGCGCGACCGTATCGTTGCCGGTGCCGGCATGAACGGTACTTACCTGGATGAGGCTCTGGAGCCAGGTAAAACCTACTGGTATATGGTCAAGATTGTTCAGAACGGCAATACGATCAATACGGACCCGGAAGCGGAAACCACCATTCCTGAGGATGCGATTGCCGAATAAGGGGGGGGCAGTGAGGCTGGCACGCGAAAAAAGAGGGCTCGCTTACTGCGGGCCCTCTTTTTTTGTGTCAATGGTAGCCAAACAGCTTCTGGCGTTTGATTTTCTGGGCCACCACATCCGGAACCTGATGTTCCCACCCGGATTGGCCAGAGCCGATCTGTTCAAGCACGTTCGGGGAGAAAATATCCAGGTAGTCTTCGTTGTACCGCTCCAGTTGCACGATATGGCTATTGTCCAACAGGTGCTGGTAGAGGTGGCGAAGGGGCTTGGGAACCTCAAGGTTGTCTGCTTTGATCAACTGGGCAGTGTTCGGGTCGCGATAGGGGTAGATATACAGTTTGACCTTGTTTTTGAACAGCCGGCCGAAGCCTTCCAAAAGGCCCCCGGGAAGGTCTTTATAATAGCTTTCCTCAAACAGCTCGGCGAGGCTGTGGGCGCCCATGGTAATGCCGATGCGGCCCTGGGTGTTCCGGCTGAGGTAAGACGCCAGACGGTGGTATTCCGGGTAGTCCGAAATCATCACTGTGTGGCCGGCGGCCTCCAGTACCTCGGCCCGGCTGATGAAATCGTCCAGATCGACGTCGCCCCCGGCGTTCAGGTTCTTCAGGGCCATTTCCATAATGGCGACCGTCTCTCCGGATTCGGCTCCGGTCTCGGCTTCCATGGCGGTCAATGCGGAGTCGAGCATGTCGATATTCACATGGGTCACCGGGCGAAAACGTCCCCGCTCCACCAGCACGGATTTCTTGCGCAGGTGCTCGGAGGGCTGAAGCACGCGGCCGTCGGCGGCAAACATGGCGGCATCACTCAGGCCCAGCTGAACCAGGCGCAGGCTGAGAACGCGATTGTCCACCTGCTCAAAGGCTGCGCCGGAGAAGTCCACCATATCGACTTCCAGGCGATTCACACTGAGGCCGTCGAGCAGCGATTGCACCAGCAGGTCCGGATCATCGCTCAAAAAGCAGGCGCCATAGACGAGGTTCACGCCGACGATGCCCAGGGCCTCCTGCTGCAACGCGTTTTCGCTGTCGAGCATGCGCACATGAATAATGATTTCGCTGGCCTGGGCGCCGGGCTCGGCCTGGAAGCGTATCCCCAGCCAGCCATGGCACTCGTTGGTGCCATGGTAGTTGCGCGCGGAGACGGTGTTGGCAAAGGAAAAGAAGGCGGTACTCTCACCCCGGTCTAGCGCCAGGCGCTCCAGGGTAAGGTCGTACTCGTAGGTGAGCATGGATTCCAGTCGCTCCCGACAGACGTAGCGGGCGCATTTGCCGTAAATGGCATCGCTCACCGTCATATCGTAAGCGGAGATACTTTTTGCAATCGTGCCCGCTGCGCCTCCGGCCTGAAAGAACCACCGTACTACCTCCTGCCCCGCGCCAATTTCGGCAAAGGAGCCGTACCGGGTGTCCTCCAGGTTCAGTTTCAGGGCTTTTTCGCGCGGATGCTTGGGATGGGGATCCATAGGGGCAGTCTCTCCTCGGGCTGGGTGGATGAGGCAAATGTGCAATCCTCATCCTAACCCACAAGCGGCCGTGAGGCTATGGCAGCGGCTTTACCCCTGACTCCCGGATTGCCTGTCTTAGTTGCCCTTCATGCAGACGTACACCGAGTTGGTCGATTCGCCGCTTTGAAACGGGTTATAGAAAGAAACCACGTTGGATTCCACACGCTCGAACACTGTTTTCAGCAAGGCTTCAAAGCGCGCTTCCGGCAGGTTCTGGGACCACATGGCGAACACACCCTTGGGTTTGAGCTTCGCCGCCATCAGCCCCAGGTTTTCCGAGGTGTAAAACCCGGCGTTACCGGAATTCAGGTATTCGGTGGGGGAGTGATCGATATCCAGAAGAATCGCATCGAAACGCTTGGTTGGGTCTTCCGGGTCAAAACCGGCCTCGGGGTCCGTTGCCAGGTCAAAGAAACTGTCCAGCACGTAGTGGTTGCGCGCATCGGCATTGAGTATTTTCCCGAGCGGCACTTTTTCGTCGCGATGCCAGCCAATCACGGTATCCAGGGCCTCGACCACAAACAGCTCGGAAATCCGCTCGTCCTTGAGTGCCGCCACAGCGGTATAGCCCAGGCCCAGGCCGCCCACCACAACACTGAGCGGGTCGCCCTCCACGGCCGCCAGGCCCAGCGTGGACAGGGCTTCTTCGGCTTCCACAAACATGCTGGACATCAGGAATTCATCGCCCAGCTTGACCTCATAGATGTCCCGGTCGCCAAAGGCGGGCATGCGGCGACGGCGCAGGGAGATCTCCCCGAGCGGGGAGTTCTGGCTGTCGATTTCTTCAAACAATGCGGGCATAGTCGTTTCGTCTCAAGCGACGCGCGATGCGCTTTTATTCCTCGCCTTCCGGCGTGATGGATAAGATGTAGGCCGCCAATTTCTCCCGGGTCTCCTGTTCCAGGAAGTTATGCGCAGGCATGGCGTGTTCGCCCCATTTGCCGGAGCTGCCATTGGCGATGGCGCTGGCGATGTAGGCCGTGGGGTCATCCAGGTCGCCGTACTTCTGCTTGATGGCCAGGAAACTCGGGCCCACGGAGTCAGCGCGCTCCTGGTGGCAGGCCACACAGCTGGTGTCTTTGGCGGCCGCTTTACCTTCGGCGATCTCAAGCTGGGCTTCATGCCCGATGCCGTCGTTGCCAGCGCCGGAGGCTACCTCATCGTCGTTCAGCTCGCCCAAGTCAGCGTTCGCGTCGTATTCCACCACGCTCAGCTTGGCCTCTTTACCGCCAGCCCACCACTGGGAGCCGTATTCCAACACCCACAGGCGGCCATCGGGGGTAATTTTCAGGTCCAGCGGCCCGGCAAAGTCGACATTCGGGGCCAGGTCTTCGATTTTGACTACACTGTCGTACTCATCCAGGGTGACGACCTTGATCCAACTGCGCATAAAGTCGCCGATGATCAACTTACCCTGATAGTAGGCAGGGTAGGCCAACTCACCGGAGTTCGGGTAGACACCGGCCACCAGGGCGTTGCGGCCGCCCTGTCCCAGTTCGGGGAAGCGCTCGGAGTTGTTGTAGGGGTACCAGATCAGCGCCGGTTGGGCCGGTGGCAGTACCTTCAGCCCGGTGTTGCGCGGCGAGAAATTCTCTGGCGCCAGGGGATCGAACAGCTTGCCACTGGTTTCTTTCTCGTAGTCGTACATGCGGTAGGGAATATTGTTGCCCACCATGGTGGGCCAGCCAAAGTTGCCGGCTTCGGTCACTTTGTTGATTTCATCGTAGCCGCGCGGGCCGAAATCGGCCGTTTCTTCCTTGGCGTCGGGGCCGATATCGCCGTAATAGAGCGTGCCGGTGCTCTCATCCACGGCGATGGTGTAGGGGTTGCGGGTGCCCATCACATAAATTTCGGGGCGGCCCTGTTCCGGGTCCTCGAACAGGTTGCCCTCGGGAATGCGGTAACCGCCGTTCTTGTCCGGCTGGATACGCAGGATCTTGCCGCGCAGGTCCTGAGTGTTGCCCGCGCTGCGCAGGGCATCGTGATGCGTGCCTTCGGCGGTGTTGTTGATCGGACCGGAGCCGTTGGACTCGAAGGGGTTGGCATTGTCCCCCAGGGCGACGAACAGGTTGCCGTGCTGGTCAAACTCCAGGTTGCCACCGGTGTGGCAGCAGGTGTCGTCGTTGGGGATGTCCATCAACACCTGCTCAGAGGCCATGTCCACGGTTTTTTCGTCCACCTTGAACTGCGCCAGCCGTTGCAGCAGATCGTGCTCGCCGCTCTCGTCCGGCAGGTTGTACATCGCGTAGATCAGCCCGTTCTCGGCAAAGTCGGGGTCGAAGGCCACCGCAATCAGGCCAAACTCGATGTTTTTGGCAGGCGCGAACACTTCAAACTCGGCCATTTCGGTCATTTCCCGGGTGCCTACATCCACCCAGAAGAGCTTGCCCTGGCGCTGGGCGATCATGGCGGCGCTGTAGTCCTCGGTCACATCAAAGCTCACCGGCTCGTTCAGGTCATCCACCAGAATGTCGCGCTTGAAGCGGCGGGGGTCCGGTTTCACCTCGGCGTAATCCAGCGGCCGACGTTCGGCCAGGGCATACTCAAGCCCCCCGTCCAGGTGCTTCAAAAATAACGGTTCGCTGAACATCTCGATGGTATGGCCCAGGCCGGTGTAGAAGGCCCGCCCACCGTCAAAGTCGTGGTACCAGGCGATAGGGTGGTAAGCGCCGTGCTGGCCGCCCTGGTAGCTGCGCTCGTCAAGGGTCAGCAGGTCGGTGCGGCGATCGGACAGCTGCTGAAAATCGTACCACTCGTCCGCCAGCCGGAACTGCGCCGGTAGCGTTTCGGTGGCCGGGTGATGGGAGTTGACCACCTTGATGGTGGCCGCCTGCACGTCCGCCGGGTCGCTGGGGTGGGATTTGAACGTCGCGCCCAGCAGGCGGCGATACCAATGCCAGTCGCCCTCGGTGTCCGCCGCCGAGTGGATGCCCACAAAGCCGCCGCCCGCCTGGATGTAGCGCTCGAACGCCAGTTGCTGCTGTGCGTTGAGCACATCTCCGCGGGTGTTGACGAACACCACCGCCGCCATCGTCTGGAGCTGCTCATCGGTAAACACGCTGGCGTCATCCGTTGCCTCTGCTGTCAGACCGCGTGCCTCCACCAGATCGGTCACTGCCTGGACCCCGGCCGGGATCGACTCGTGCTGCCACTCGGGGGATTTGGAGAAGATCAGCACAGAGCCCAGCAGGTCGCCTGGCTGAGTCGAGGTGGGCTTTTCCGCGCCCTGGTCGGAGTCAGAGCACGCAGTGGACAGGGCGCCCAGGAGCACCAGGGCGAAAACAGCGAAAATACGAGGGGTATTTACAGTCATGGGAAAGTTCACATTGCCGTTGGGATGTTATTGCTCGCCTGTTTATTGGGTACGGGCTGAGTGTGGAAATCGGTAGGGTGCCACTATAAACCAGACGTGGGAGCGATGCGAGTCGGGGTGACTATTAGGGGGCA
>NZ_DFTP01000064.1:4156-4624 GCF_002381585.1 Marinimicrobium sp. UBA4209 | reverse complement strand
CGGGGTGACTATTAGGGGGCAGGCATAAAAAAAGGCTCCGAAGAGCCTTTTGCAGGGTAGATCAACCGCGTTTATAGGTTATTGTCGTCCGCGCAAGTCGCCACAGCGCTGTGGTCGCAGCCACCGGAGTCGATGTAGCGCTGAGTGGAGTACTCGGCTTCGGGCAGTTTGATCAGGTTCTGGCCATCAGCGGTCAGTGCTTCGACATAATCGATAAAGCCCTGGGCGTATTCGGTGAAGGTATCCTCGTAATCGCCGGCGTCGAAGGGAATCGCAAAGGTATCGTAGCCATCCTGCCCGGAGGCGATAAAGTCATTGGTGACCACGGTGTAGGTGGCCGAGGTATCAATGGCGGTCCAGTCACCGGCTACCTGTGAGTTCACTTCCACGTTGGACACGCGGCTGCCTTTCCCCTGGGATGCATCTACTTCAAAACGCAGGCCGGAGGCGTAGGGGTAGGAGCCGGAG
>NZ_DFTP01000064.1:1837-4060 GCF_002381585.1 Marinimicrobium sp. UBA4209 | reverse complement strand
GCGTCTTCCAGCACATCGATAATCTGCTGACCGGTCATGTCCAGCGTTACCAGCGTGTTGGAGAAGGGCAACAGGGTAAACGCATCGGCAATGGTATAGGGGCCGGTTTCCACATCCACCCGCACACCGCCGCCATTCTGAATGGCAATATCGGCCGTTGGTGTCACCGTGAGAAAGGCTTTGGCAACAATATTGGAAATGTCGCTGCCGCGCTCATAGGTCGCCGAGGCATCACACAGGGAAGAACGCCCCTGTCCCGGAAAACGCTCCAGACACAGGTCTTCCGCGCTGCTGCCAATCACGGTCTGTTCCAGCACACTGACCTGAGCGTCGTAAATCGACAACAGGTTGGTGGTGTTCGCGTCTGGCTGGGTAACCACCACTTCCGGGTGGGCAGTCAGCGCCCGGACCACGGAGAACTGATCGGCGGCGTTCAGGCTGCGCGTCTCTTCCTCATTATATTCATAGACAAAGTTATCGCTGATGGGCATCAGCGGCATACCAGCGCAGGAAGAGACCACGCCGGCCTCGTCAAAACTGACGTGAAGCTTGCCCATCAGGTGAGCGTACTCCCAGGCCTGAACCACACAGACGGGCTCGCCATCGGCGTTGTTCACCTGCGTCGGGTAGTCACCGGCCGGGTTAAAGCCCAGTTCCGCAAAGGTCTCGTCGCCGAGCAGCGTGTGTGAGTCGCCGCCAACAATCACGTCGACGCCGCTCAGGCTGGCTGCCAGATCGAGATCGTTCTGATACTGGTAGTGGGTCAGCAGAATGATCTTGTTGACGCCCATTTCGGACAGGGTGTCGATGTTGGCCTGGGCCGTCGTCACCTCGTCCAGGAACTCAGTCCCTTCGTCGGGGTTGGATGAGTTCTTGGTTTTACCGGCGATATCAATGCCGATAATGCCAATCTGCTCACCGTCTCGTTCGACAATGGTGTAGGGCTGAATATAGCCGTCGGCAATGGCTGAATCTTCGGCCGGCTGCACATTGGCCGCCAGTGCCGGGGTTTCGCAGGCGGTGGAATTCAGGGCGTCCAGGAAGGTCGCCAGGCCGCTGTCGCCATCATCGAACTCATGATTGCCCAGGGCGAAGGCGTCGAAACAGACTTCGTTCATGACCGCCGCATCGGCTGCGCCGTTGAACAGCGAATAATACAGTGTGCCGGTGATGGCGTCCCCCGTGTGCAGCTTCAGGACGTTTTCGTGTTGGCCGGCCACCGTATTGAACAGACTGACCAGCATCGGGAAGCCGCCGTAGGTCACCTCAACCTCGGTGACGGCATCGGCGGCCTCATTGGTGGCATCTACCAACCCGGTCACGTCAAAGTCAAAGCTCTCGGCGGCGATGTGGGAATGGTGGTCGTTCATGTGCAGGATGGTCAGGTCGATGGCTTTGGGCGCCGGTTCACCCTGTGGACCCTGTTCCCCTTGAGGGCCTTGCTCACCCAGTTCACCCCTCGGGCCGACGTCCCCGTCGTCGCCGCTACAACCTACCAGTACCGCCTGCGCGAGCAGGCTCAATGCAAATACTCTGAAAACGTTCATGTTGTCCTTTACCTCTGATGTTACGAAATCGTCGATGGTCAGAGGATGTTACGGACGCATTTTGAAGCTCTGGTGACAGTGGGGGCTGCGGGAGTCCAATCACAGAAAATTCATGGAGTGGTAACAAAAGTGAAATCCCAGGAGGCTGGCTCTAGAGCTATCTGTCGGTTGTGTATGGTGGCGAGCTCAATGAGCGATTATATAAATCCGGTGGTTCTGTAAAAAAGACAAGATAATTTATATATTTCCGGTTATTTCCCATAAAACTACCGGTAAGTTGTAGATTGATAGGTTATATACCCTAAAATGTTGCTTTTCTGGTAGTCGCCGTCGGCGCACTGCGCCGACCCGAGTGAACAAGTTCGTTTGCTAAGCGGCGTTCAGAGGCTCGATTCGGGCCACCTCATCTTTAGCTGACTGGGAGGCCTCCCATAGATCAACGGCTCTCTGCGCGTTCAGCCAAAACTCGGGAGAGTTGCCAAACAGGCGGCCCAGTCGCAGAGCCATTTCGGGGCTGACCGAGCGGCGCTCGCGCAACAACTCGTTCACAGACTGGCTAGAGACCCCCAGGAGCTCGGCGAGCTTAACGACGCTTAAACCGTAATCCGGGATAAAGTCCTCCCTCAGCATCTCACCAGGGTGGGTCGGTTTGCGCTGAATACTCTCAGTATTGGGA
>NZ_DFTP01000064.1:0-1780 GCF_002381585.1 Marinimicrobium sp. UBA4209 | reverse complement strand
GCCTTCTACCCTTATCACTTGATCTCGGGATTATGAAGCCCTTGGGGTCAATAGTGAGGATGTACGGGTCCGCTTTGTTAAACGAAAACTTCAAACGGTTATGACTCTGAACTTCTACATCTTCAAGTATTCCAGGCACCAGCGCGCTGGAAATTTCGATTTGATCTGTTACCTCAAAGTGCTGGTCGATCACTGTGATGTAAAGCGCCTCATCGTACGGTGAATCTGCCGTCGTCAAGATGAGGTGCCAGCCATTGGGAAGGGAAAACTGCTTCTCCAGCACCGAGCCTTTAACATTGACAGACTCTGGTCGCCGCGAAGTCGTTAAAATCGACGCATTTTGATTTATTGGTGTCAGATAAAAAAAGTCAAGTTCTTCCATTCTGTCGTTCCTTACGGACAGTTACCATTGCTCACTGCTGATGATTGTCACCTGCCGGGCCGATCCAGGAAAATAGGGAGGCATGCTAGACCATGAGTTGGGAGTTGGTTGATTTCAAGGTAACTGGTCCATGGCATCAGCGTGGTAAGCCGTTCATACAGCACATAATGTGATTTGTGTCACTCCGTAAGGGGTTGAACTCATTTGACCTCAGAGGTATTCTTTCACCGCAGTTTATCCTCCGATTTTAGCAGCTACAAATTAAAAGGAAATTAATTATGACGCCATCTGTTCTCCAGCATCTAGACGAGCTTCGCCCAGAAACGGGAATCAAAACCTTAGGCGATTTGATTGGCTTAAAAAGGTATCTGCAAAATTCCGGTCAAAAGCCCTTCCTTCTTGCCCACTCTAAATTTTTGAACGGCCGTTGGATTTATGAGCCATCGACTCCTGTCGAGAAACTGGCAATACAAGAGAATTGCGTCGCGCACCGAAAAGCGATGACATTACCCAGCGTCATAGAGAACAACTATACGTTCATGCTCAATAACCGCCTAATGGGCGGTCGAGATTACCCGCTTCTCACTTCCCTAGCAGGTGCAGGGGCAAGCTTTGTATCGGGTGGGGCAGGGCTTATCTTCAGTGCGGCGGCAACGGGAATCAGTCTGGGAAAAACCACGCATCGAATTTTGGCGCGCGGAGGAGATGAACTCTGGCAACGGGAAGAGATAGGTAAATCACGAATAGGCGCCTCCTTTGTTCCGGTTCATGTTGTTTCATATTTTTTGGTTGATCCTTTTCGTGGGGCAAATGATCGAAAAGTATGGCTGATACATGAAGAGCGACATGAGCTTGCCATGTAAAAGGAGGTGATGATGAATAGTGGTATAAAAACAAATGTTCGGGCTCTATCCATTTTCCTGCTGTTATCGGCAAACGCCTGTAATAGTGGAGCTACGAATGAAGAAAATAATCCTTATGATCGGCTTTGTTTGATCTATGAGGAAGAGCTTTCCGGCAGGGAGTCACCGGGACCGGAGGTCTTCCAGAGACTCTCTGACCGGGTTGATGAAGAGATTCCAGAGTTAGAAGAGCATACTGGCCATCTAGCCAATCTTCCCAAGAAGCGTTTCTACTCTACATTGAAAGACTTGGCGGAATATGAAACAGGAAGAGATTGGGAGTGTCGTTTTATTGCGGACTACTACCGTTAACTTGAATTAATCGCATTAACCTCATCAAGATTTATTTGCCTGGGCCGAGAGTGAGACCGAAGATTTATCGGGACTCTTTTTAGCTGTAATCCCCTCGCTTCACGTTTCAGAACGCTGATAAAAGCGTGGCTGGTAAACTGCGAACCCCGATCGCTGTTAAAGTGTAGTAGTTCAGACTTGATCT
>NZ_DFTP01000018.1:0-8489 GCF_002381585.1 Marinimicrobium sp. UBA4209 | reverse complement strand
CATCCTGCCTCCGACTCAAGCTCCCCTCCAGCGGGTGGGGCTGTGCCTCGGCTCGTCCTTCGGACCTCGCCGATTCGCTCGGCCTGCGGCCATTGCGGGTGCGCCTTGTTCTAACTCATCGTCTTTGCCTTCCCGTAGGTCGGTTTAGGCCTCAGGCCGTAAACCGACAAACTCTCCCACACTCTCCCCAACCGACAAACCCACCCGTTTCGCTTTCCTAACACTGGTTACTTTTCGCAGAGTTGGTACACTACCGTGGCCCGAACCTGTGGGTAGTTTTACTAGATAAAACGTTTTTTATATGCTATAAAACCAACCTCCGGTCTGATCGGCTGTTCGCTCCAATGTGAGGTATTCGGTCAAGTTGGTCCAGTGCTGAATGGCAGGCCCGGAGCTCAATAAAAGAGAGTCATAAAGATGCAGCAATTACCCCATTCTTTGAAAACCCTGAGCGCAGTGGTATTTGGCAGTATTGTGACGCTGTCTTGCAGCGCCGAGACCAATGAAACCGCGGCAGAGGAAGAACTTGAACCCTGGCAGCAGGCCCAGAAGACAGAAGTCTGGGAGCCGGTTCCTCCGATGGTGGAAGTGCCCCAGGACGGTGTCCCGTCCGATGCAATTGTTCTGTTTGATGGTAGCGACCTGGACGCGTGGGTCGGGGAGAACGGTGGAGAGCCGACCTGGAATCTGGACGGTGATGCGATGACCGTGGCCCGTCGTCAGGGTGGTATCCGGACCAAGCGGGAATTCTGTGACGTGCAGCTTCATATTGAATGGCGTTCTCCAACCGATATTGAAGGGATGGATGGTCAGGATCGAGGCAACAGCGGTGTGTTCCTGCAGGAGCGCTATGAGATTCAGGTGCTCGATTCCCATGACAATGAAACCTATCCCAACGGCCAGGCTGCATCGGTTTACAAGCAGTCCATTCCCTTGGTGAACGCGACCCGTCCGCGTGGCCAGTGGCAGGAGTACGACATTATTTATCAGGCCCCGCGCTTTGATGACAGTGGTGCGCTGGAAGAGCCTGCCTACGTGACCGTGCTGCACAATGGTGTCGTGGTACAGAACCACTTCGAGATTCAGGGCGCGACTGAGTGGATCGGCGAGCCGAGCTACGATGAAGCGCACGGCTGTGCTCCCATTTTCCTGCAAGACCACGACGCGGCGGTCAGTTTCCGGAATATCTGGGTTCGCGAACTGTAATACTCCCAGGAGGCAGGATTGCCTGCCTTTTTTCATCGGCGAGGGATCGCGACGCAAGACCCGGCTGAACGCGACAGCCGGGTTTTTTTTAGTCAACTCAACACAAAACGATAACGTTAGGCACGGCGCAGCGCCATTCTGTTCAGAGGTAAAACTATGCTGAAAATAATAAAGAGGTTCGGTCAATCCTTTTGGGTGGTGTCGGCAGGCGTGCTCTCCCTGTTCGTCATTGGAGTGCAGGCGTCAGTGCTGACGCCCGAGGCACCCTGGGAGCAGGTTCATGATGTTCTGTATCAGGACGGGCGGTTAGAGCCTGTGGTTGGAGAGGGCAAACCTGAGACGCTCTTTCTCGACAGTGGCGCGGAGGACATAAGGCTCTTGTCGGAAGAGTCTCTGGGAGACTCCGTTCTGACGTTTGAAGTCCTACTGGCCGAGCAAGCCCGCGCGGGTGTTTATCTGCAGGGGCGCTATGAAGTGGTGCTGACCGGATCCGAGCAGACGGAGGCCTTGAAGACCGACAGTATGGGTGCCCTTGCGCCGCGATGGAATGAAAATCGGACTCCCCCGGAGTTTGATGGTGTGCCGCCCTTGCGCTCGGTAGGTGACACTGTTGGTCAATGGCTTCCCGTGGAAATACAGTTTCGCGCCCCTCGCTACAATGAGGCGGGGCAGAAAGTAGAGCCCGCCATGTTGCTTGAGGTTCGCATCAATAACCAGATCGTTCAGAAGCGTACGCTGCTTACCGGGTTTACCCGAGGTTCGATTAACCCCTGGGAGACAACATCGGGGCCTTTGATGGTGCACGTTCATCAGGGACCGGTGGCGCTGCGCCAGGTGTCCTTGGCGCACGCCGATTTCAGTGCGGTCGAGCTGCCCTCTGAAACGGGCGGCGAGTCCAACCTGGGGCAGCTGGAAGATTTTGTGGCCAAGGGCGAGAAGGCATTCAAAGCGCTGGGCTGCACCTCATGTCATGCCGTCACCGACGGCGAAAAATCGGTACGTGCCGGCCCCAACCTCTATGGATTGTTCCAACGGACCCCTCGTGATCGGGAAGTCAAGCAGGGGGAGGGAGACACCCGGTTCACTCTGAAAGCGGATCGGAGTTACCTGCACCGCAGTATCCGTCAACCGGATGCCGAGTTGGCAATCGCCGAATCAGGTTCAAACTCGGGTCAAGTTTATCAGCCGATCATGCCGGCTTACTCGACCGATACCTTGAGCGACGGTGATCTGGGTGCGATCGGGGCCTATCTCAAAACACTCAATCCGCTGGCAACCCAGGGGCCGGTCGTTCAACTGGTCGAAGAGGGTGGGCCGGAGGTCTATGATCCACTCACTGATGGATTGCAGCGTCTGGTTCTGGATGAAGTCCAGATCCAGCGGGGACCCATGCCTGGCACGTCCGGACGAGCCATACATGTTGGGCTGCCCAATGGTGTGAACTACAGCTTTGACCCCAGAGTGCTGGGTGTGGTCAAGCTCTGGCAGGGTGGTTTCCTGGATATGGGAGGTGAATTGCGCAATCGCGGCGGAGGCGGTTTGCGTATGGGGTATGACAGCCGGGAGATTGGTCTGGGGGCGACCAATACGTTGTTCGCACCCCTTCAACCGGACGGAACGCCGGTCGACTTTTCATTCAAGGAATCGGTCTTCCAGGATCACGAGCGGGTGCGGGCTGCGCTGTACAGTGAGAAGGACCACTTTGATCTGCTCGCGGAAGTCGATGCCCGTTTTCACGGTTACCGGCGAGACTCCCGACAAGCGGAGGCGGCTCCCACGTTTGAGGTATCCGTCGGTGACAATCGCTTTGGAATGACCATGGACATCAGCGCCCAGGGTGTTCTGACGCTGGAGGTTGATGGGACCCTGAACTCCGAGCAGCGCCTGCAGCTGGCAACGGAGCTCGTCACGGATATCTCGGTCTCTGAAGGTTCAATTACCGAGGGTCAGTGGGTTATTCCTGAGGGGAGCGAATTGCCGGTGCGCCTGCAGGGACAACTGGCACTGTCTGACAACCCCTGGCGACCGACGTCCAAGTCGTTTGACCATGTACGTCAGCCGCTGAAAGTGGTGCCCTCGCAGGCGGACCTTCTGGACGGCTACGCCATCGAAGACTATCTGCCCCCCAAAGACAACTACGGTCGAGATCTCCTGTTTGAGCCCTTGGGGATCGCCGTGGCTGACAATGGGACGGTTGTGGTGTCGACCCGAAACGCGGGGATCTGGCGATTGATCGATGATGAGTGGCACCTGTTTGCCGAAGGTCTTTTCGATAGCCTGGGCGTCGTGATTGAAGACAAGGCGGGTCTGGATCTGGTGGTTGGCCAGAAAGCCGAGTTGACCAGGATTCGGGACACCAACGGTGACGGGCGCGCAGATCACTACCAAACGTTGTTCGATGGGTTCGGTTATCACAGTAACTACCACACCTATCTGCACGGGCCGGTGAAAGGCGCCGATGGTGCTTATTATCTGGGGCTGAATCTGGCTCATACCGACGAGGCGGTCTACAAAGCCGATGGCCTCTATATGGGCTCTCAGGGAGGCTTCAGTGGCTGGGCGTTCAGAGTGACCCCCGACGGTGAGGCCACGCCCTGGGCCAGTGGTCTGCGCAGTGCGGCCGGTTGGGCCTTGGGGCCGGATGATCAGGTCTGGTTTACCGAGAACCAGGGCGAGTTTGTGGGCACCTCGAAGCTTTTCATGCTGAAGAAAAATGCCTTCTATGGGCATCCGTCCGGGTTGGTTGATCTGCCGGGGATGACGCCGGGCTCACAGGGCATAGCCTGGTCGCGAGTGCGGGACCATCGCGAACCGGAACGGCTCTTGATGCCCCAGAACCTGTTGGCGAACTCTCCGGGGCACCCGGTCTGGGATACCACCCAGGGGCGCTTTGGCCCATTCTCTGAACAGATACTGATCGGTGACCAGACACAATCCAATCTGTTCCGGGTCGCGCTGGAAACCTTGCCGGATGGAACGGTGCAGGGAGCGGCAATGCCGTTTGCCCGGGATCTGGCGTCCGGGGCAATGCGTCCGGTTTTTCTGCCCGATGGCAGTCTGCTGCTGGGGCAAACCGGGCGTGGCTGGCAGGCGAAGGGTGGTCATGTGGCCGCCTTGCAACGTGTGAGTTGGCAGGGTGAGCAGCCTCCGCTGGCGTTGAAGCAGATAACAGTCACCGAAGATGGCTTTACTCTGCAGTTCACCCGGGCACTGCCGGAAACCCTGACCCCTCAGGCGCTGGCAGATGCGCTCGCGCTGAGTTCCTGGACTTATCGGGATGCACCGGATTACGGTTCAGAGCAATTGGGCCAGCGTGACGAAGCGATCGCCGGCCTTACGCTAAGTGACGACCGCACGGCGGTGACGTTGGAGTTGGAGTCGACAGAGGTGCCGAACGTGCATCCACAACAAACGGCTCGGGTGTACCACTTCACGCTCGAGTCCGACGTGTTGACGCGGGATCATGGCGGTGTGCCGATGAGTGCGTTTTATACATTGCATCGCTTCGCCCCCTGAAGATGATGGAGCATCCAGGGATGGATGTAATTATCGTCTTCATCTGGATTTTCCCCGTCAGGTTTGCTTAGATGCCTCCATCGACCAGCCTGATGGACACCTGTTCTATGAGTACCGCGACCGGCACCCTCACGATTGACCTCTCGGCCCTGCGGGCCAACTGGAACACACTGTGTTCCGTCCTTGAGCAAAGGCCGGCCGCGGTGATCAAGGCCGATGCCTACGGGCTTGGCGCGGAACCGGTGGGCCAGACGCTTTATCGGGCGGGCTGCCAGGAATTTTTCCTGGCCACCCTGGAGGAAGCGTTGACTGCCCGCAGCTTTCTTCCGGACGATGCCGTCCTCTATATTCTCGGCGGCGTCCGCCCCGGCGAGGAAGAGGAGTGCATAAACGCGGGGCTGATACCGGTGCTTTACAGCCGGGCGGCCATGGACCGTTGGGCATCAGTCTGTCGGGCGCTGGATGTTGCCTCTCCCTCGGTGATCAAAGTGGACACCGGTATGACGCGGATGGGGCTCAGTCAGGAAGACTGGCGTGACTGTGTGGCGAAGCCCGAATTGCTTGCCGGCTGTCATTCGGTCCTGGTCATGAGTCACCTCGCCTGTGCCGACGAGCCCGATCACCCCATGAACAGAGAGCAGCAACAACGGTTTGTGGCTGTGGCGCAAAGTGCTCGACGCTTGTTGCCGGGTATCCGCTGCAGTCTGGCCAACTCATCGGGTATTTTCCTGGGAGCCGACTGGCACTTTGATCTCGCGCGTCCGGGGGCGTCTCTGTATGGCTTTGACCCCGTGGCCGATGGTGAGCCTGCCATGGAAGCGGTGGTGAAGTTGGATCTGCCGGTCCTTCAGGTACGAGAACTGAGCCACCCGGCGAGTATTGGCTATGGAGGCGAGACCCGCCTGCCCGCCGGGCGGCGCCTGGCGGTGGTGGCCGGGGGCTATGCCGATGGACTCAATCGCACCATCGGTCGAGAGGGCGGGGTAGGTTATCTGGGGAATACGCGCGTTCCGGTGGTCGGACGAATCTCCATGGACACGACCATTTTCGACATTACGGAAGCGGCGCCCCCCGAATCGCCCGAAAACACCTGGATCACCGTCCTTGACCATCGGTTGCGGGTGGCCGATGTATCCCGCCGCATTGGTGCGCTGGGTTACGAAGTGCTTACCAGCCTGGCCGGGCGCTACCGTCGCGTTTATCGAGAGGTGGCGCAATGAGTCGTGATGAAGCGACCCTGTCCCGACTGCTGCACACGCTTTCCAGTGGCCATTACCACTCCGGGGATGAGTTGGGACAACGGCTTGGTATCAGCCGCGCGGCGGTGTGGAAGCAGCTGCAGAAGCTGAGCGAGTTGGGGATCGAACTGGAATCGGTGCGGGGCCGGGGTTACCGGCTCTTGGGAGGTCTGGAGCTGCTGGAGCCGGATCGTCTCTGGGAACAGCTGGGTGATCAGACGCGCGCTCAGCTCACCGAGCTGGAGGTTCTGTCGGTCACCGACTCCACCAACTCGCAAGCCATGCAGCGAGCCGCCCTTGGTCAGGGCGGCTATGTCTGCTTGGCGGAACAACAGACGGCCGGTCGCGGGCGTAGAGGGCGTACCTGGGTCAGCCCGTTCGCGCGCAACCTCTATCTGTCGCTCAGTTGGGGGTTTGAGGGCGGTGCGGCTCAGTTGGAGGGGCTCAGCCTCGCGGTTGGTGTGGCAATGTGCCAGGTGCTCGAGTCAGAAGGGGTTGGGGCGGTCGGCTTGAAGTGGCCCAATGACCTGCTGTGGCAGCAACGCAAGCTCGCGGGTGTGCTGCTGGAAATGACGGGGGATCCGGCCGGCGCCTGCCAGGTGGTGGTCGGAGTCGGTCTGAACCTGGCGATGCCCGACCAGCCCGCCCGCGACATCGAGCAGCCCTGGGCCGACCTGGAAACCGTGTGCGCGTCTGAGCGCTGTCCGGTTCCTGGGCGCAACGTGCTGGCGGCCCGGCTGATTGATGCCCTGGTGGCACTGCTGTCCGGTTACCATCGCGAAGGCTTTGCCGCCTGGCGCGAGGCGTGGCTCGCTCGCGATGCGTTTGCGGGGCGCCGAGTTGTGGTCAGCTCCGGCGCTCGAGCGCAGGAAGGGATTGCCCGAGGGGTGGATGTCAGTGGTGCATTGCTGCTCGAGCAGGACGGCGAGCGCGTTCTGTGCCACGGGGGCGAGTTGTCGATGAGAGCTGCGTCATGATTCTGGAAATTGATTGGGGAAACAGCCGGATTAAATGGCGCCTGCAGGGCGAATCCGGTACGCTGGCCGCCGGCGCCGACGCGGGTAAGGACCTCGAGACTGTGAGCAGCTCGGTGCAAGATGCCTTGCCTGCCGGTGTCGTGCCGGACACGGTGAGAGTGGCATCGGTGCGTCCGGCGGCGGATGAAGCCCGGCTGGTGCAGTGGGCGCAGTCCCAGTGGCGGCTTACCCCCTGGTTTGCGCGTTCGCTGGCCGAGTGTGCGGGCGTAGTGAGTGCTTACTCACGGCCCGGGCGCCTGGGGGTCGATCGTTGGCTCGCTCTTTTGGCGGCGCGCCAGGTGTCCCGGGAGGCGGCCGTGATTGTTCAGGCCGGCACCGCGCTTACCGCGGATCTGCTGGATGAGCGGGGTGTTCACCGGGGAGGCTATATTGCCCCCGGGTGGCAGACGATGCGCCGGGCTCTGGATGTGGGAACGGCCCGGGTTCGAAGTCTGCAGGGGCCGCCGGAGAGGCTCCAGCTTGCGCCGGCGAACAATACCGAAGGAGCCGTCGAGGCCGCACTGTCTGCGATGGTGGTCGGGTTTGTCCAGAATGCCTGTCAGCAGCTTGAGAGATCCTCCCGGTTGATTGTGGCCGGCGGTGACGCCGGGCTTATCGGTACCCACTTTTCGCAGGCATGCTTGTGGCAGGAGATTGTACTGGACGGTCTGGCGGTGGCGTACCGCGCTGAGACCGGCGCCTAAGCAATCCGGATTGGTTCATTTCAGGGTAGAGCAGTTATATGCGGGCAATACTCGCGGTCTTGGTGCTGGTCAATGTGTTATTGCTGGCACTTCATCAGTTTGGGGTAATACCGACCTCTGGGCCCTCGGGCAGCGGAGAGGCGCCTGTGGTTCCCCCTTCTGCCCCGTCTCTCCAGCTTCTGTCCGAGGCGTCTGGCGAGTTGCCGCTTGCCGGGCATTCGCAGAGTGATCAGGATCAGGGCTCCGTGTCGGACGCCTTGCCCCTGTGTGTCCTGGTGGGCCCCTTTACTGAGCATGGCGATGCTGACTCCATTGGTCAGCGTCTGAGGGCGCTGGATGTGACGGCCGAGTCGCAGAATATCGAGGTGTCTGACGGGCGTGGGTACTGGGTGCATCTGGCGCCGGAATTGTCCCAGAGGGAGGCGTTACGGCGCCTCCATGAGCTCCAGGCCAAGCAGATCGACAGCTACGTGATTCCCCGGGGAGAGCTCGCCAACGGCATCTCGTTCGGCATGTTCAGTCGCCGGGCTCTCGCGGAAGCGCGCCGGGATGAGCTCCAGGCGCTCGGTTATGACGCCAAGATCCGCGAAGTGGAGCGAACGCACAGGGAAATCTGGCTTGTAATGCCGGCTTTGCAGGCTCGGGCGCTGTCGGATCGGCTGTGGGAGGAGTTGCTGGCGGAGTATCCCACGCTGGAGCGAAGACAAAATTTGTGCCCAGGTGTTGCTTCTGAGTAAAAGTTTCTCTAGAATCCCGCCTCCACGTTGAGACGTGGTCAGGTTCGAGTGCTGGCGTAGCTCAGTTGGTAG
>NZ_DFTP01000055.1:48047-49479 GCF_002381585.1 Marinimicrobium sp. UBA4209 | reverse complement strand
AAAAACGATCCCGCTTATGCTGTTGCCGGGTTTGTTCCCCGATGTCGTGAACCTGCCACACCAGCTCCCGGGAACGCTCCAGCTTGGCCCGGGTCTCCATCAACACCTGAATATCCCGGTCGATCACCGCAACCGCACCGGCATCACCTTCGACCCGTTGACGAGCGGCCCGCAAGTTGGCGAGCTGTTGCTCCAGGCGCAGCATTTTGTCATCGATATTGGCGGAGACTTCATTAATTTTCATGGGGCACGGATCTTTAGGGTTTTATAGGTCACAAACCACCACCATAGCAGATTCGGGCCATGGGCGTCTGTTGTATACTGTGCATAACACAGCGTTCAGATCACTGTGCTATTGTGGGTGGCAAACGGTGGGTGATCCACCCAAAGGACGAGACGAGGAGAACGATCCATGCTGAGAATGTTTAATATCCGGGGCGCAACCCTGCGCGACCAACCCGTGGATGAAAACAACCTCAAAACCGCACTGGATGATGCGGTCTGGATCGACGCTCACGAACCCTCCGAAGAAGAACGCGAACTGCTCAACACCTTCCTGCGGGCCGAACTGCCCGAATCCGACGACGTGGAAGAAATCGAATTCTCCGCCCGCTACTTCCAGGACGCCGCCGGCCTGCACGTTCACTCCCTGTTTCTTTCCCCGGGAGAAGGCCGCCACAGCACCGTGACCGTCGCGTTCATCCTTCAGGACAAACGCCTCATCACCCTGCGCGACGGCGACCTCGCGGACTTCCGCCTGCTGCGCATGCGCGCCCGGCGCGGCCAGGTCCAGGCCAGCTCGCCCCAGGACCTGATGATCACCATGTTCGAGCAGAAAGTCGAAAACCTCGCCGACGTCCTCGAAGACATCCACCGCAAACTCGAAGACGTCAGCCACATGGTCCTGGAAGACGACGACGCCGAACTCGAAGAAGCCATCGACCGGCTCGCCAAACTCGAAGACAGCAACGGCAAAATCCGCCTCTGTCTGATGGACACCCAGCGGTCCATCTCCTTCCTGCAGCGCCACCTGCGAGAGCACTTCGAACTGCAGGAAACCGCCCGGGAAATCAAACGCGACGTGGACACACTGATGTCCCACACCGCCTTCCTGTTCGACAAAATCAACTTCCTGATGGACTCCACCCAGGGCTTCATCAACATCGAACAGAGCCAGATCATCAAAACCTTCTCCATCGCCGCCGTGGTCTTCCTGCCCCCGACCGTGGTCGCCAGCGTGTACGGCATGAACTTTGAGATGATGCCCGAGCTCGACTGGCAATTCGGCTACGTCTGGGCCCTGGTCATCATGGTGCTATCGGGCATCGCACCCTATTGGTATTTCAAGCACAAGGATTGGTTGTAATTTTTTAGCAGTGGGTGCGGGCGGTGTGGGGTGTAGGGTTCCCAGACACGCCGTAAACCCATCCAT
>NZ_DFTP01000055.1:44236-48006 GCF_002381585.1 Marinimicrobium sp. UBA4209 | reverse complement strand
GGCTCGGATCGCGGGTCCCCCGCTCTACGGTCTGGGAACCCTACACCCCACACCGCGGAAAGCACGGCAGTACAAACTCGCTACAATGTGCAGAGGGCCGGCATGAGGAGTTCCTTTTCAAGACCGTAAGCGGAGGGACTCCGCGCGTCGAGCCCCCATGGACGGGTTTACGGCGTGTCTTGAAAAGGAACTCCTCATGACGGACCGGTCGTGATGCACGCAGGTTTGGTTAAACGTATTTTTACTGAAAGAGAACCGAGGAAATCATTTTGTTTGAAGCAGTACTATTCGATTGTGACGGCGTCCTGGTCGACTCCGAAGTCCTGTCCACCCGCGCCTTGCATCGCTCGATTCAAAGCCTGGGCATGAACTACACCGAAGCCCAGGTCCACCAGGAATTCACCGGCCACAGCTGGCCCGACTGCGTCAAAATGGTCGAACAACGCCTCGGCAAACCCATCCCCGACATGCAACGCTTCCTCGACCAAAACCGCGAACACTCCGAGCAACTCATGCGCACCCAGCTCGAAACCATGCCCGGTATCAAAGACGCCCTCGAACGGCTCGAACACCCCTTCGCCGTCGTCACCAACTCGCGCACCTTTGAACTACAGCTCAAACTCAAAGTCACCGGCCTTGAAGACTTCTTCCCCGTCGAGCGGCGCATCGACTGCCAGAAATTCGACGTCGCCAAACCCGACCCCGCCATCTACCGGAAGGCGGCTGAACACCTCGGCGTCGACATCACCCGCTGCCTCGTCATCGAAGACAGCGTGCCCGGCCTGACCGCCGCCACCGGCGCCGGAGCCACCGTATGGGCCTATCGCCCCCACGCCAGCGAACAACAGCTCAAGGACTTCGGGGTCGATCGGGTCTTCCACGACTGGTTCGAATTCTCGGTTCCCCACGCCCAAGCCTGATCCCGGCGAGGCTCCCGGTCGTACTTCAGAGGGAGACGACCGAGGAGTCCCCATGAAACCCTATGCCCTAGTGTTCGGCGCCAACAGCGCCATCGCCCAAGCCCTGATGCCGCATCTGCTGAGCGAGTATCAGGTGCTTGCCATCAGCCGACAGGCACCTGCCCAACTGCCCGAAGGGGTTCGGCACTTTACCTGTGACTACAGTGAAGCCGCGCTGGCGGAGCTGGCTGAACAGATCAAAGAAAACGGTGGGCCGGTGACCGCACTGTTCTGTGCGGTGGGGGTGTTGCATGGCACGGCGGAGGGGGAGCACCGCTACCCGGAAAAGAAATTGGCCGAGCTCAACATGCTGGTGAAAACCGCTTCAGTGGAATTGGCCCGGTCGCACCGCAAGCTGTGTCTGATCGCGTTGCACCCCGGTACCACCGATACGCCCCTGTCCAAACCCTTCACCAGCTCCCTGGGGCCTGACAAGCTGTTCAGCCCCGAGCTGACCGCCGAGCGGTTGTGGTCGGTGATTCAGGCGTTGACGCCCGAGGACACCGGGCGCTTTATACACTGGGACGGTAGCGATCTGCCTTGGTAGTAGCGGACGCTGAACGGCGGGCTCAGCCGTTCAGCGCGGCCTCGGACAGCGTGTCCCGAATTTCCTTAAACAGTTTGCGGGCGCTGCTCGGTGCCTTGTTCTGGCTGGCTTCTTTCTGCGCCTGACGCAGCAGTTGGCGCAGGTGTTGGATATCCACGCCGGGGTGTTGATCGATGAATTCTTGCAGCGCGTCCGGCTCGGTCAGTAAGCGGTCGCGCCACTGCTCGGCCTGGTGATGAATCTGAATGCTGGCCCGGCTCTGGTGGTTGAACTGATCCAGTGCCGCCTGGATGCCGTCCTGATCCGCGTCGCGCATCAACCGGCCGATAAACTGTAGTTGCCGGCGCCGCGCCTCGCGGTGCCGGATGCGACGCATTTCGACCACCGCGGCCTCGAGCTTGGGCTCGAGGGGCATGCGGGCCAGTTGCTCGTCGTTAAGCTCGACGAGCTGTTTACCCAGCTCCTGCAGCGCGTGCATTTCTCTCTTGCGCTGGGTTTTACTGACGAAGTCATCATCCTGTTCGCTGTCGTCATCGAAAAATTTGCGGTCGGTCATAACATCAAAGCCTGTACTGAGCGATGTGCTCTAGTGAATAGAAGAATGCGGATGGCCGGGGCCATGGCGCTGGTCCTGTACCGGAAGAGGTTCGCGCCACTGGCCGTCGCGCTCGGTGTGCAGGCCCATGGCACTTGGGCTCAGGTTGGCACACCAACCCAGGTTGTTGGTCATCGGTTCGGATTCCGGCAGCGACGCCAGATAGGGCTCGGTGTCACTGTGGTCCAGCAACAGGGGCAGGATCAGCGCCAGGCGGGGCCGAATCTGTTCGTTGCCAGCCCGGCCGCGTTCGCCCCAGAGGACAATGTAATCATCGCAGAAAACCTCGTCGCCCTCGGGCCGGTCGGTAAAGGCCACCTCGCGCGTGATGCCAAAATAGTGTTGCATCATCGCCTCCTCGAACAGCATGGCGGTATCTTCAAAAAACAGTTCCCGCTCGCCACTGCTGACGTAGGCGTAAGCATCCGTGGCGATATCGCCTGCGAACTCCAGGCCGACCTCCTGGGGTGTCAGCTGTTTCTCCGCCTCGGTAGCATCCCGGCCCTGAAAGCTCACTTCGGCCAGGTCCATCATCAGTGTCGAGCTGAGTGGATAAGTGCTCGCGAGGGTAGCCGACACGCTGTCGGATTCGAGCTGAATGGCCGCCTCGGCCACGGTCCACTCACTGTTGAGATTGGCGTGCTCAGCGGGGGGAATGTAATCGTTGGCGTGTGCCAGTTCGTGAAACAGCAGCGCCGACATGGGCGCGAGAATCTGTTCGAGGGTCCGGTCGTCACCGGGGCCGCTCAGGGGCGCGCTGCTCCAGGCGTAGTCGCCGCCTTTGACAAAGCGGGCCAGGCTTTCAAAGTTCAGCTCCCGATCAAAACCGCTGCGGAAGTCGGGTTCCCGGGAGATGGTATCGCGCTCCTCAATGGTCAGCCAGAGATAGGCGGGGTCAAGGTATATGGACCCGGTGGCCAGCCAGTAATAGGAGGGGCGAATATCGGCGCCGATTACCACTGCGGTCACACCGCTGAACAGTTGCAGCAGATCGTCCGGCAAGGCGGTCAGGGCCTGCTCAAAGCGGTTGGCCATCCAGTCGTGACTGACCAGGGTGCGTTCGAGTACATCATCGACGGTGACCTGATCGTGCTCCTGGCCCAGCAGGGGTAGCTGCCCGAGACGGCAGGCGTCGAACTCATTGTCGCCACCGCGATTGAATGGGCGCGCGCAATCGGCCAGGACGGAGGCGTACTCGCTGTCGGCCCGCGCCGGGCTGAGGGTGAGGTCGCCTGTCGGTGTGCCATCAATGGGTGCGCGCAGGTCAAGACGGCCGCCGCCGGCACTGTCGCCGCCGCATCCTGACAGCAGGGTGGCGGTGAGGGCCATCAGTGCGATGGTGAGGGTCTGGCTGAAATGTTTCATGGTCCTTGCTCTCCGTTTCATACGCTCAGTCATGGGGCTCCTGAGCTACTCGCCTTCGTCAAATCGGTCATTGATCAGGGCGCATAGGGCGTCCAATGCGTTATCTGCGTCGTGGCCGTCGGCCGCCAGCTCCAGGTCGGTGCCGCAGGCCGCCGCCAGAAGCATCAGGGACATGACGCTTTTGCCGTCAACCCAAGTGTCGCTGCCGTCGCACCGGACACGCACGTCACAATCAAACTGACCGGCGGTCGTGGCCAGCTTGGCGGCGGCCCGGGCATGCAGGCCTTTTTGATTGATCAACGTG
>NZ_DFTP01000055.1:40142-44132 GCF_002381585.1 Marinimicrobium sp. UBA4209 | reverse complement strand
AGCCGTTCGGCCAGGTAGACCGAGCGGTGCTGCCCGCCGGTGCAGCCGATGGCGATGGTGATATAGCTGCGGCTGTTGGCCTGGTAGTGGGGCAGCCAGCGGGTCAGGTAGTCCTCGATATCCTGGTACATGGCCTGCACTTTTTCCTCGCCCTCGAGAAAGGCCGCCACCTCAGCGTCCTTTCCGGTCAACGGCCGCAGGTTGGGCTTCCAGTGGGGGTTAGGCAGGCAGCGGGCATCGAACACCAGATCGGCATTCACCGGAACGCCGTGTTTGAAGCCGAAGGACTCGAACTGGATGGCCATGGTGGTCTCCTGGGAGCCCACCACCCGGTCTTTGACCAGGTCGCGCAGTTCGTGCAGGTTGAGATGGCTGGTGTCCAGTACCTGGTCTGCGGTGTCCCGGATCGGCTCCAGCAGGTGTTGCTCCTCGCGAATCGATTCCTGCAGGTTGGTATCCCGATCACTCAATGGGTGCTTGCGGCGGGTTTCGCTGAAGCGCTGCATGAGCACGGGGACACCGGTGTCCAGGAACAGGACGTAAATCGGGATATGGGCATCTTTCAGGGTTTTGATCATGTCCGGAAAGATGTTCAGGTCCTGCCAGGCGTTGCGCACATCGATACCGATGGCGAAGTTCTGGTCGTCGCTGTCCCGGTGAATCTGGATTTGGGCGACCAGTGCGGGCAACAGGCTCACCGGCAGGTTGTCGATGCAGTTATAGCCGACGTCTTCGAGTACGTGCAGCGCCGTACTTTTTCCGGAGCCGGAGAGGCCACTGACAATGATCAAGTGCATGGGGCAGACTGTCCTGGTAATCGGTGCGGATGGCGATCGGGGTTTGGGGCTGCGGTTCAGCTCGCGGCCGGCTCTCCAATGGCCACATCGTAGAGCGACTCATTGCTGTCGGCGGCCCGCAGGCGAGCCCGGAACTCGGCGTCATTGAGCATGCTGGCCAGCGAGGCCAGGGTCTGCAGGTGCTCGCTGTGCGCGTTTTCCGGTACCAGCATGGCAAACAGCACATCCACCGGCTCACCGTCGATGGCGTCGAAATCGATGGGTTCTTTGAGCGTAATGAGGGCACCGATGGTGCCCTCACAGTTGCTCACCCGGCAGTGGGGAATGGCGATGCCGTGGCCGATGCCGGTCGACCCCAGACGCTCCCGGCCGATCAGGCGCCGAAACAGGTCGTCGGCGTCAATCGTCGGTACGTCCTCGGCAATGGTGTTGGCCAGAATTTCCAGCGCCCGCTTTTTGCTGACGCCCTCAATGCCGCACAGTGTGCGGCCCGGAGTGATGATGGTTTTGATATCCATAGGTTCAACGATGGCTTCGTAGCTTCTCTTTATGTTTGATGAGTTGCCGGTCCAGTTTGTCAGTCAACTGGTCAATAGCGGCGTACATATCCTGATCGACGGCGTCGGCGAACAGGTCTTTCCCGCTGACGTGAACGCGTGCCTCGGCCTTCTGTTCCAGCTTTTCCACCGACAGGATGACGTCGGTGCTGGTGATTTTGTCGTGGTGGTGGGTCAGGCGTTCAAGCTTGTTGGAGACATAGTCTTTCAAAGCGTCAGTCAGATCCAGGTGGTGGCCGCTGATATTGATTTGCATAGCAACATCCTCTTTGGCGTGGCGATCACGTGATGGTTACGGACCCGCAACCGACTGCTTCAACGTCCGGGTCGACAGCCGGGCCCATCCTGAAAATGCTGGCGTCTGGTCTCCTGCCGCCTAGCATAGCAGTGCCAGCCACGCGGCGTCACCTTCCCCCGGGGCCTCAGGCCGGTCCCAGGGTTTTTCGTTCGTTCGATGGGGGAATGCCCAGCGACTCCCGGTATTTGGCAATGGTTCGCCGGGCTACCTTGATGCCCTGTTCGGCCAACAGAGCGGTAATCTTACTGTCACTCAGTGGCTTCTGGGGTGACTCGGAGGCCACCAGCTTCTTAATGATAGCCCGGATTGCGGTGGAAGAGCACTCGCCGCCGGATTCCGTGCTGACATGGCTCGAGAAAAAGTATTTGAGCTCGAAGATACCCTGGGGGGTGTGCATGTATTTCTGTGTGGTCACCCGGGAGATGGTCGATTCATGCATATCCACCAGTTCGGCGATGTCGTGCAGGACCAGGGGGCGCATGGCCTCGGCGCCATGATCCAGAAAGCCGCGCTGCTTCTCGACGATGCAGGTGGCCACCTTGAGCAGGGTTTCGTTGCGGCTTTGCAGGCTTTTCAGAAACCAGCGGGCTTCCTGCAGGTTGTCTTTGAGGAAGGTGTTGTCGGTGCTGGAGTCGGCCCGCTTTACCATGGAGGCATAGCCCGGGTTGATCCGCAGGCGCGGTGCAATGTCGGGGTTGAGCTCGACCATCCAACGGCCTTCGCGTTTCTCGACAAAGACGTCCGGTACCACATACTCCACGTCACCGCTGGCAATCTGGTCACCGGGGCGCGGATTGAGGCTCTGGATCAGGACAATTGCGTCGCGCAGCTCCTGCTCTTTCAGCCGGGTGCGGCGCATCAACTGACGGTAGTCGCGACTGGCCAGCTGCGGCAGGTACTGGCGGACAATGGTCTTGGCCGCTTCCAACAGCGGCGTATCCGCCGGCAGCTGCTGCAATTGGACGAGCAGGCATTCGGACAGGTTCTGGCTGGCGACGCCGCAGGGGTCAAACTGCTGAACGCGGTGCTGGACCGCGACAATTTCATCGTACTCGAGCTCTTCCCAGTCGTTTTGCAGACCCTCGAGAATTTCGTCCAGCGAGATGGAGAGCATGCCGCTGGGTTCGACGGCGTCGATCAGCGTCATGGCAATGATCCGGTCCCGGTCGGACATGGGGGTCAGGTTCAGTTGCCACATCAGGTGATCGTAGAGCGAGTCGGTGGTGCCCCGTCGGCTGTCATAATCGCTGTTTTCATCGCCCTCGTAGGGGCTGGAGGCGGCGGGAGTGGACTGGTACACATCGTCCCAACTGGTGTCGACGGGCAGGTCGTTGGGGATTTCATCGTTCCAGTCACTGTCGGTCTGGCCCAGATCGGCGCCATCACTGTCCGCGCTGGGTTGGCTCTCACCGTCCCGGGTGTCTTTGCCGTTGCGGGCGTCGGATTCCCGGTCGTCGTTACTTTTTTCCTCGGGGCTGTCATGGGTCTCCTCCACCTCCAGCATGGGGTTGGAGTCGAGCGCCTCCTGGATTTCCTGCTGGAGGTCCAGGGTGGACAGTTGCAACAGGCGAATCGCCTGCTGCAGCTGAGGTGTCATGGTCAGCTGTTGGCCGAGTTTGAGCTGTAGGGATTGTTTCATGGGTATGCTGCTGGGACCCCGGTCGAAACGAAATGTGACGAATTACCCAGAGTTTAGTCAGACGGAAGGCCACTGGCAACAAGGATAAGCAATCTTTGTGCCCAATACGCAAGAATCAGAATTTGTCAAGAGCTGAGCGGGCCGGTTAAGCCCGCCGCGTTACCGCTGTCCGGTGCGCTAGAGGGTGCCCCCATTGCGCTAGAGGTGAAAGTGCTCGCCCAGGTACACTTCCCGGACCCGCTCATTGGCCAGCACATCGGCGGCGGTGCCCTCGGCAATAATGTGGCCTTCGCTGACAATGTAGGCTTTTTCGCAGATATCCAGTGTCTCCCGCACGTTGTGATCGGTGATCAGCACGCCGATGCCGCGCTCTTTCAGGTGCCGGACAATCTGTTTGATGTCCGAGACGGATATCGGATCCACGCCGGCGAAAGGCTCATCCAGCAGAATGAACTGGGGTTCGGTGGCCAGGGCTCTGGCAATTTCCACCCGGCGGCGTTCGCCCCCGGACAGTGACATACCCAGGCTGTCCTTGATGTGGGTGATGTGGAATTCTCGCAGCAGGGCGTCGAGCTTGGCCAGGCGCTGTTTGCGGTTCAGTTCCTTGCGGGTTTCCAGGATCGCCATGATGTTGTCGGACACCGTGAGTTTGCGGAACACCGAGGCTTCCTGGGGCAGATAGCCGATCCCGGCGCGCGC
>NZ_DFTP01000055.1:39523-40007 GCF_002381585.1 Marinimicrobium sp. UBA4209 | reverse complement strand
TTGGGACCGAGCAGCCCCACGATCTGTCCGGTAGATACCGACAGGGAGACATCGAGCACCACTTTGCGGGTTTTGTAACTTTTGGCCAGGTTCAGGGCGTGCAAGCTGGGCATGAGTCAGTCCTGTTCAGCGCGGTCGCTTTGCGGTGGCAATACCATTTCGATACGCGGGCTATCGGATTCCGTATCGCCCTCGGCCTTGAGGATTTCACTGGCCATATCGTAGTCGATCCGGTTGCCGCTCATGGTGGCGTCGCCCTGCACGATCCGGGCGTTGGTCTGCAGCTCCAGGCGCTCGCTGGTCACATCGTACCGGATGGTGTTGGCCTGGGCGGCAATGGGCTGGTCGTCCACTTCGGGTTGCTGCTCAAAGTGGGCCGGGGTGCCTTCGGCCACCACCCGCTCCACTTGTCGGTTGGCGTCGGTGTGTACCACCAGGCTTTCGGCGCGGATATTGAGGCTACCCTGGCGCAGGCGCACATCGC